>DTYH01000158.1 GCA_012961955.1 Desulfobacterales bacterium
CGACCCAAAGGAAGCGTACGTTTTCATATGATGGCTTGGCCAATTTATTGTTCAACGCTTAGAATACAGTAAGGAACCCAGCAGTGTATAGCACTGCTTAAAGCATATGTTTTACCGTTAAATCAGGAGAACTATATGAACCCTAAAACTACACAGATTGGGAGGGTTTTCGTCATGAAAAATCTATTTCTTAGCACGAGGTAGAAGGGAAGATTATCCCCTTCGAGATTCATCAAGCCCAGAGGGAAGGGGACTCATCATCGCTAGATTCTACCATTCCACGCCGCGGGGATGAGCGCCGTTCTTAAAAAAATAAGGGGGCGTGCAACTCTGCGAATGTTTCTGTCATTGGGATGGAATAATTGACTCCCTGAGAAGGTCAAGTTTGGCCCAAGTTCATGAAAATATCCCATTTTAGGGTCGAATTCTTGGTCGGCGGCTTTTAGATAGACGACAAGTCCTGCCGATTTTATTCGCTGTCGTCTTTCCAGAGTCGCGCCTGATTTTCCCTTATCTGCGTCTGTACCTGTTCTTTCACATAGTCCTTAATTGTTTCACAGTCGAATCCTGCAGTACCGACAAAATAGCCGTTCCCATATGTGCATTCCCCCGTACTTTTTCCGCAACTCTGGAAATTCTTTCCGCAAGCTCTCGGCGCTTTTCCCCTTTAATACCTTCATCACTTGGGAGGGCAAATATTCTGGGGGAACTGATAGATACATATGGACGTGATCAGAACATATGGCCCCTCCTATTATTGCGATATCAAGCCGGTCACATGGATCAGTACCCAGGCGATCTCAAAGTATGACACAGGGCTTGATCTGAGCAGAGGAGTCAACTCTTTCTTATTGACAATTTGTCTTCTGTCCTTACTACACACCTTCTGATCTCTTCCTCGTTCTCAAGGCAATCCCTGAACTTCTCTCGGCTCTGGATCGCTATCGAACAATCGAGCCACGTTAGGCTCCCAAATTAATCCCTTTGTGTTCCATCCTCGTCCTTGGACAGGACTGGGATGGACGCACGAGAGACACCAGATTAAGAGATAACCCCATGCTCTACCAAAACACTCTAAGGATCTAATTATATTACTTAATATACCTTTATTTACCCCGTTAGGAAAGCCCCGTGCTGAAGCACGGACTTAGGATCGAAATATTATACCTTGTTTTCACATGGGGTTTAATGCCCCAGTGTGAAATTCTAACGGGGCTTACTTTAACCGGCAATAAAAAGGATTTGACCCCCTATCTTCCTTGCCCGGCCTAGGTATTCTATGGCAGAGAAGAGGAACCATCCCCCAAACCCGATGAGAAAAAGGCCGCAGATCCTGATTATGAGCCGGTAGCTTCTATCTTTTAAAAGCCTTTTGCCCCGGCTGGTTCCAAAGGAGATCAGAGCATACCAGGAATAGTCAGCAGCAATGTGTCCTATGAAGAATACAACAAGCCCTTTGAGACCGAACTTCATTGTAGCCATGAGATACCCCAGCCCAACAGTCGTCCACCAGAGGGTCCAGTAGGGATTGGAAAGGCTTGCAAGGATTCCCATCAATACAGGGTGAGGCGTTCGTCTGGTTGGATTCCCGGCGTTTTGCCCGTTCAAGGGAAGGCCGCCAGAACTCCTTGCCATACCAACCCCCATCCACAGCAGCATGCCGCCACCGACAAGGGCGATAATGCCCATGACCAGTGGCGATTTTAAAAAAGGTCCCAGTCCCTGGACGATGGCTATCACCAGTAGAAGCTCAAGCACGGCATGTCCTGTGATGAGGAGCGGTCCGGCCTTGAAACCGCTGCGGGCCGATTCAGCGACTGTCATTGTAAGGAGAGGCCCTGGCATCAGGGCCCCTGAAAGTGCCAGCACAAAAGATCCCCCAAATATGGCAGCAAGCTCAAACATTGGTAAAACCTGATTCAGCTTTAAATAGGATTAATTAACTCTAGAAACTTTCGGCACTTTAAACTTTAGGCACCTTTGGAGCTTCGAGTTTCTATAGGTTATGTGATAAAAAAGGCATCCCTGGGTATTGAGAAGCTACACCCTATCCTCCTGATTCGATCTTTCTTATCTTATTTTTCTCCGAAAAGAATTTTCCAGGTTCTTTTTGCAAAAAACCTCCCTCAACATTAATCTCCATCTCCTGAAACATCTTCCAGGGCACAGAAAATGACAATAAACCCTTTTCGAGCTGCTTTCTTACGTTCGCTCTTGCCGATGTATCTGTAAGACCCACGACTGCCCGAGGATTTTCAGATCGTTCCTCTTTATAAGCAAAGATGCCGCGATGGTCTGACATCCGGCAGCATAGGGAATGATTACACTTTCAGTGCCATCTCTCCCGTAGTTTGCAAGTATCAGAAGGGCTGAGAGCTGTTCCGGAGTTGCTAGAAAAATAACGATCCCGGGCCCTTCTTTCTCTGGTGCCACCGGATTGAGGGGTTTAAATACCACATATTTTGCAGGAATCTCCATGATCGGCATGGCTTCGACAAATTCCTTCACCAATTCGGGTGATTTCAGGTAGCCTTCTCCATGTAGAAAATCTTCCAAGAAATCCTTTGTAACAAAGCTTTCTATTTGTCTTGCAACCTCTTTTCCTCTCTCCCATTCCTCATTACCCGTTAACAGGAAATAATAGGAGCATTCGATACCTCCGGGAAATCAAGGCACTGATTTCCAAACCCCAAACCAATCCCGCCACCCCCACAGCCATAGGTATCTTTGCTGAAGACCGCCGTTTTTCCTCTAGCTGCGCTGTCCAGCATCCACATGATGCAGCCCCATTTACCCTGTTTGAACTGTTTAGCCTTTTCCGGTTCCTCGTCGGTCGATATTACTGGTTTTTTCCTCACCCTCTTTTTCCCCCACGCTATCTAAAAAGGCCTCCCTGCGCTCTCTATCCCGCTGGGAACAACAGGCTTGTTCGCCCTTCGTGACCCTTTCCAAAGTCCCACTTTTGAATGATCCTGAGAAAAAATATCTCAGCTAAGCTAAACCGAAGTTCCTGGGGCTTTTATATGACTATCGAGTGCTCACGTAAAACAGCAAAATGGCTGTACCTAGCATTCCGGTGAAGGCGCCAAAATAAAATACCGACCCGATGTTCGATACGTCCACAATCGCCCCTCCTAACAGAGAGACGACCTATTCCCATTCCCATGCTGGACACCATCCCAAATAGGGCCATTGTTCAGACCATACCAAACCTTCTTCCTTCCTCGACGATCATAGCAAAGGCCGCAGGCATAGAAATGCTTCCTCCGAGTCTGCCCAGCAAGCATATGCCCAGTAGATCAAGGAAGCTCTTCCCCTGTTCAGAGGAGTGCCAGAAATGCTATATTGGCAATGGTGCCAGCAACGACCAGCGCGTTCCGGTTGAGCTTGTCGGCCAAGGCACCCTCAAGGGGCTGTAGTAGAGGCATCACCGGGATGTTCGAAGCTAAGGATATCCCTATCAGGGTTGCCGTGAGACTGATGTACATGCCTGCATAGATGGGAAGAAAACCGGCAAAGTTACCCCGACTAATAGAAAAGGCTAATCGAAACCCGAGTAATCCCTTGATAACATTGCTGGTACGCATTCTTCTGAAAGAAGGCCTTATGCGGCCTTTTGTCATCTTTGTTTCAGGTTCAGGCAGGGGAAAGATTACCATGATGAAGCCCAGCATGTTGAACGCACGCATGGTGATAAAGGCAAGGTTCATTCCAAAATGACCGTTAAGGCCCCGCCCATAAGGGGACCAAGACCGAACCCGCTAAAAAAGGCGGCATTAAAATATACTTGCCATTTTCCCTCCTCCGTCTTTGGTGATAAATCACCTACATAGGCCTGGGCGATAGGGATGATCATGCCGGCGGCAACCCCTTGGACGAAATACGCAACGGTGAGCTGGGAGGCATCCCCGCTCAAATATAATCGATGGAAAGGATGGTATACAGAAAGAGCCCCATGCTGAGGAACAGCTTGTGACCTTTGCGATCGGAGATTTTTCCGGCAACCGGCATCACCACGGTTCGAATCTAGCAAAAAGCATACCTATCCAGATTCCTGTAGCACCGATTTTCTCGGCATAAAGAGGCAACAAGGGGGCCACAATGCCAAATCCAAGCATGGAAGCGAAGATGGGGTAAGCCTAAAACAGGAAATGCTTTTTTATCACGTAGATCCCTTGAAAATACTATGTTGAAGATTACTCAGTAACTCCTGCAGCAACCACAGTTGTCCTGTCTGCCATCACGTAGGGATCGTCCATTGGGACATGGTTGCATCAGTATTTTTAAGTTCGCCAGGTCTCTCTAACCCGCGGCCACGGAGGGAATATCCCGTGGCTAAGACGAGATCTGGCGTTTTTATGGGGGCTGCGGCTACAGCCCTTATGCCCGCGAGGGAAAATCGGGTCACGTGGTCTGCCAAACACGGGATGCGTCCTGGGAAAGCGGCTGGCCTGTCAGGTACTCTCCGTCCGTGGGGCTGACGGTCAGAATGGCGAGGCACTGGCTCATTATGCTCATTTCGCAGAAGATTACTTCTTCCTCCACGACCTCCCTTTTTCATGATCTCCTGAATGATTTTGAGGAGCTTGCGACGCCTTGGCTCGATAAGTTTTTCCCATCTGTCTCTTACCAGGCCGGTTGGGTTGGCCCTTTCCGTGAAATAGAGGCGTGTAAAATAGCCCTGTCTACCCTTTTCCACAAAATTTTGGATCACGGTACGGATATAATCCTCTAGTCGGTCTTCGGCAGAGCCCAGGCTTGGGTCAGGGTGGTTCGGATCCAGCACATTTATGAAACGCATGCCTCCCCGTACAAAGTTGCCTTGTCCCCAAAATGATAATTGACAGCAGCAACATTCACACCTGCACGCTTACGGATGTCAGCCGCCCTTGCTCCGCGGTACCCCTTTTCCTCGAACACTTGGCAGGCGGCCTCCAATAGCCTGCGGCGTGTCTCCATGCCATACTCTCTGGGCCATAGTGATTATCCTTTCGAAGTCTCCCAGCAGAAGCGACACTCAGATTGAAATGACCATTTAAAATACTAATTTGATTATGTCAAATTATTTATGATATCTGTAACCGATAAACGAAAACGGGAGCAGGCGGAATGCTCAGTTACACGCAAATCAGGACCCCCAGTCGCTCCGAGAAACGGTAGAAAAATGGCGCAGATGAAGCTAAAATACAGGAAGAAATAGCCAAGTGGGAAGCTTTGCAAGCTCAGCGCGCCGAACGCTTAGCCGCTAAAGAAGCCTAATTGGAGCAGACTTCCAGAACTGTTTTTTTGAACGGTTTATGTTTATTCTGTAATTGCTTTAAGTTGCGCTGAACTCGTTCCTGACCAATGTCAAAAGGTTTGCTGAGACAACGGATGCCCAGACATAACTGTGAAAGGACTGAAGAGACCTCCATGTACATCGATCAAGACCAAAGCATCTCTTCAGCCAAGATACGGAGGACTCGATCCCTGCACGAAAACGGCGGAGCCTTTTATAGACATAATCGCTGCGGCACATCTGCTGCACTTTCATGCCGCGCCTCTTGGCAAAACAAACGTCTTTAATGTTTTTTGATTTTGCAAACTGAAGATTTCCCTTTGAGGCAAAGCCTCCGTCCAGGGCTACCTTCAGAGGGTAGCGGCCATAGACAAGATCATGGCGGTTGAGCATCTCTTGGACAAGGGTGACATCGGCAGGGTTGCCTTTGAGAATGACACAGTCACTGATAAGTTGGGAGCGCCCCACACTGAGACAGACCTTGTGGCCATAAAGGGTTTCCCTGCGATCCTTCTTAATGACATCGGTATGGGGTTCAAACAGAGAAACCACCTTTTGCACGGCCGGGACCTGTTCCCCATGGAACACACGGCGGGTGGTTTGATCCATGACCTGCTCGGTTAAGGCAATCATTTCCTGCAGGTCACGAAGTACCGGCAGAGTCCGGGCAGGAACAGAGCGAACGGTAGTTTTTGCATAGTTGAGGGTCTTTTCGGTCACCTTGAGCAGGTCCCGGTAGAGTCTGTTCCTTACTTTGCTGCTCCTGGCATTTTGAATGCCTAGCATCCTGCGTTTGGCTCTGCGGGTATGATCAGAAAAGGGAACCGGGAAGTCTTCTTGTTGTGCTTTGAGTTGATTGAGTATCCGGGTGATTACCCGAACCCCGTCCCAGAGAAGTGTGGAGTCTGATGGTTCATGGATATTGGAGGAGACAACGGTACAATCGATTCTGCTCTCAGATCCTTTCTCCACACCATTGCTCTTTGCATGAGCGACAATAATGCGATTGATGGCCTCCCAGGTCTCGGCGCCAACAGCTTTTATAAGATTTTC
>DTYH01000159.1 GCA_012961955.1 Desulfobacterales bacterium
GACCTGCGCACCCACCGCCGTGAACCTCCGGCAAACTCAACAGGCGGTGGATCAGGGGGTCATACGGTGCGTTGACAAATGCAAATATATAGTATAAACGATCACGTGTCAAAGAGGGTTTCCACTCGTTTTGGACCTTCCTAAGCCACCGAGCTAAAAAACGAGGGTGTGTTAGAGTTAGTTGAAATTTAAGGTAGCGGCTCCTAAGATGGTTTGATTTTATTAAGTTAGAAGCCATTAGAAAGGAGGAGCCGCTGATGAAGAGAGTATTGGAAGTGGGCAGGGATGTCAAGGCGAAGAAGACTAAGGCCAGGAGGGACAAGGTTAAGGAGTTGATGGGTGTAGATTTGGGTGAGACGGCGATGGGTTTGAAGCTTCAGTTGATACAGGAGCTCATACCATTGGCGTTGATTCATGTTGGGGAGGTATTAAAGGAGGAGGTAAGAGCTTTAGCTGGGCAGAGGTACCAGAGGGATGGTGATAATGGGTATGTGAGGTGGTCTAGGCAGTGGGGCTCGATTTACTTGGGTGATCAGAAGGTTCCTGTACTGTATCAGAGGGTCCGAGATAAGCGGAATCGAAAGGAGATCGAGCTTAACGTATATAGGGCTTTACAGGAGCCCCGGGACATAGATGAGGGGTTGTTGGGAAGGATTCTTTTAGGCTTGAGCTGTCGGGATTATAGAGGCTGCAGCCAGATGATTCCAGAGACGTTTGGGTTGAGTGCATCTACGGTATCGCGGCGATTCATTAAGGCCGGTTGTCGAAAGCTCAAGGAGCTAAAGCGGAGGCGATTAGACGATCTGGATGTGGTAGGCATTGTGATAGATGGCAAGACATTTCATCGGGATGAAATGATCATTGCTCTCGGGGTGACGACAGGTGGACACAAGGTGATCTTGGGCTTTATTCAAGCGGCCACGGAGAACGCCTCTGTATGCAAGGATTTCTTGAATGATCTTTTGGATCGCGGTTTGAGGATAGAAGATGGAGTGCTTTGTGTCATGGACGGGAGTAAGGGGCTTAGGAAGGCGGTTGAGAGGGTCTTTGGTGGACATGCCCTTATTCAGAGGTGTCAATGGCACAAGAGGGAGAATGTGGTGAGTTATCTGGCCAAGGAACAGCAAGAGACGTTCAGAAGGAAACTTCAGAAGGCCTATCAAGAGCCCACATATGAGAAGGCCAAGGCGGCTTTGATGAAGGTTAAAAAGGAGCTTTCACTTATCAATGAATCGGCTGTACGCAGCCTTGAAGAAGGATTAGACGAGACATTGACACTTCACCGGCTAGGTCTGTTTGAGAAGTTGGGAAAGAGCCTCAAGACGAGCAACTCAATAGAGTCTGTCATGTCCCTGATCGAACAAAGGACTCAGAAAGTAGATTACCGGAAAAACAGCAACCAAAAGCAAAGATGGTTGGCCACAGCACTCTTAGAGATCGAATCGAGGCTCAACAGGATCAGAGGTTACACACATCTACCTGAACTCAGAACCGCAATACAAAGGGAGCTTGGAATAATCACAAAGCAGGAGATAGCCGCTTAATGAAGGACCTTGGAGCCGCTACAGAATGTCAACTAAAAAAGGGATTGACTCTACTACCTGCATGAGAAAACAAGATGCTAGAAAACTGGATCACAAGGCCCTTACAGAGTTGCGAAAACGTGCAGTCAATTCGGTTCAAGAAGGAGAGAGCCCGGAAGTTGTCGCACGCGTTTTTGGTATATCTAGAGGCACCATTTATGGCTGGCTGGCCAGATACAGACAAGGTGGCTGGGGGGCCTTGGATGCGCGAAAACGTGGTGGAAGACCCCCTAAACTGGATGCCCGGGCTATTCGATGGGTTTATGACACGGTTGCGATGAAAAACCCACTTCAACTTAAATTCCCTTTTGCGCTTTGGACGTCGGCTATGGTTGCCAAAGCGATCGAAGACAAATTCGGCGTGCGACTGAGTCGTTCGTCTGTAAGCCGGCTGCTCAATCAACTGGGGCTGAGCGCACAAAGACCAATGTGGCGTGCTTACCAGCAAGATCCGGAGGCGGCAGAAAAATGGGTAAATGAGAAATTTCCCAAGATCAAAGCTTTGGCAAAACGTTTGAAAGCCCAAATATTTTTTGGTGATGAAGCAGGAGTGCGATCGGACTTTCATTCTGGAAAGACCCGGGCAATCAAAGGCAAAACACCCATCGTCTCCACAACGGGTGCTCGCTTCGGCCTCAATTTGATATCTGCCATCAGCGCCAGAGGGCAGATGCGATTTATGGTTACCA
>DTYH01000160.1 GCA_012961955.1 Desulfobacterales bacterium
ACATCGCGTATTGTCTCTAAGTACATCAATATCGCCTTGGTTCTTGGATCCTCCCCAAAATAGTCTAAAAAGTCTGTAACTTTAAGGTCGCACTCATTCCCTGTATGAATGAACTGTCCAACACCCATCCCTCTCCAGTAAGAGCTAGCGATAAGGTCGTAGATCGCATAGCCCCCTTGACAGATGGCTGTTACAGGACTGGGGACCAGAAAGCGGACAGGAGAAGGTGCTGCATTGAAATTGTCATGCAGATTGAATGTGCCACTCACATTAGGGCCTAGAAGGCGTATCCCATGAGCACGCGCCAGTCTCGTCAACTCCTTTTCCTGTTCTTTTCCCTCCTCCAGTGCCTCACCAAATCCCGACGTTATGATGGTAATTCCTCTCACGCATTTTCTAACACATGCATTGATGGTCTCATATACTGACTCAGCCGGGATGGCAAGCACCACTAACTCCACTTCATCCGGGATTGAAAGTATATCAGGATAGGCCTTTATTCCTGATATTGTCCCGGCGTTCCGGTTGACTGGGAATATCTTCCCTGGGAAGTCATAGCTAAGAAGACCCTTCATAATGAAAGAGCCCCACGACCCGAATCGATCTGACGCTCCTACGACGGCAACACTCTTTGGTTTGATAAATGCCTCTAATTGCCTCCTGTCTTTCTCGTTCATGATATATCCCTTCCTCCATGTTTCGCAAAGATCTTCTCGATTATTCCGAACAGCTCCTGAATCTTGATAGGCTTGGTTGTATATCCATCCATCCCCACAGAAAGACACTTTTTCCTATCCTCCTCAAAGGCATGAGCAGTAAGGGCAATAATCGGAACACGTTTATCTTTCTCTTTTTCCTTCTCCCTTATCGCCTTTGTCGCCTCAAGGCCATCCATCTCTGGCATTTGAACATCCATGAGGACCAAGTCAAATTCATTTCTTTCAACCAATTCGACTGCTTCTTTGCCGTTATTTGCCACAGTGACCTGCCAACCCTGTTTTTCCAAAAGCCTTACGGCAAGTTTCTGATTGACTAAATTGTCCTCAGCTAAAAGGATTTTCAATGGCTTGCCCTTCAGGCGAGATTCTATCTTTGACCTTTCAGGTTTCTCCCTTTTCTCTGTTGGACCTCCCAGGACATCCACAATAGTATCATAAAGCTTTGAGCGTCTTACAGGTTTCAGCAAAATACTTGAGATCCCTAGTTCTTTCGCCCTCTCTCTATCACCCATTTCGTCGACTGAGCTCAAGAGTATGATGGGCACGTTGGAATATTCCGGTATTTCTCTTATCTTTTTCGCTACTTCAAATCCATCCATATCTGGCATAACCTTATCCAAGAGAATCAACTGATAAGTATTACCCTCTTCTAAGGCCTTTAAAGCAGAAAAGCCATCTTCTGCCTGCGACGGTGTGAGCCCCCAGGCAGAAACCATCTGCCGTAATATAAGACGATTAGTAGAGTTATCATCTACGATTAGGACCCTAAGATTTTTTATTTTTGGAGGAATAATCTCTTCTTTTTCCTCTGGTTTTTCAACCACAGGAGACTCGATGGTAAAATGAAAGGTACTCCCTTTTCCGGTTTCACTCTCCACCCAGATTTTACCCCCCATCTTTTCCACCAGTTGCTTTGAAATGGTAAGGCCAAGCCCTGTGCCACCATACTTTCGGGTGGTAGACGTATCTGCTTGCGTAAAACTTTCAAATATTTTTTCTTGCTTTTCTTTAGGGATGCCGATCCCAGTATCAGAGACACTAAAGTGAAGGACCACTTTATCGTCTTTCTTTTCAACCGTTTCTACGTTGACGATAATCTCGCCCTTTTCAGTAAATTTTGTGGCGTTTCCAATGAGATTGACCAGGATTTGACGTAGCCTTGTCGGGTCACCCATGATATTTGCTTGTACATCGGGTTTTAGATCGCATAGGAGTTCAAGCCCCTTTTTATGTGCCCTGGTCGCGAGAGCAATGCTTGTTGTTTCCACAAGCTCCCCTAAATCAAATTCCGTTTCTTCAAGTTCGAGCTGTCCTGCTTCGATCTTGGAGAGATCCAAGATGTCATTTACTATCCCAAGAAGATTATCAGCCGAAACCCGTATCATCTCCACATATTCCTTTTGTTCATCGTTTAGTGGTGTATCGGCTAAAAGCTCAGACATCCCCACAATCGCATTCATGGGTGTCCTGATTTCATGACTCATGCTGGCGAGGAACACGCTTTTGGCACGGTTGGCTGATTCTGCTTCTTCCTTGGCTCTTATAATTTCTTTCTCCGCCAGCTTACGATCTGTGATGTCGACTGCCATACAAATTATATCAGTGATATTCCCTTCTTTATCCCTTGCCACTGAACTGTTGAAAAGCATAGGGATTTTCTTGCCATCCTTTGTCTTATAATTTGTTTCATAATTTTTTAACTCTCTTTTTTCAAGAAACTCCTTTGCTGCTTTTTCCTCTGCAAAGATAGTGGCTATCGGCTTGCCAATAAGCTCTTCTTCCTCATATCTTAAAAGATTGCATGTGGCCAGATTGACTGTCCTAATCGTTCCTTCAAGGTCAACCACAAGCAACGTATCCATCATGTTTTTAAGGATATTAAGGATATTGTCGACGTGATCCTTTGTCCTTTTGAGGTCGTCAAATAGCCTTAATAGCTCTTCGTTCTTTCGCTTGACCTCCTTCAACAATTCTGCCCTTGAGAAACGAATGAGCCTCTCCCTCTGCAAGCTAATAAAGTCCTCGGTTGGTTCGAATTCAGGGTCAGGAATCTTTTTAAAGGCCTCGATCTTCTGGAATCCATCCTTTGAGCAAGAGCTCTTTAACCTGTCGAAGAAAACCAGAGCTCTGTCAATATCTACCTCTTCGTTTCTAGTTTCAAAGAAAAGTATTAGACCAAACACCCCTTCTTTTTTATCAAATCCCACCACAACCTTTGATTCATGGCCCTTCTGATAAAGGTTCCTGCTTAGCTCTGAAGTTACAGTTGCAAGCCTTGTGGCATTCATTGAATCAAATTTTAGGTCTTTGGCTAAGAAACGAATCTTGTTCCTTGCCTCAACGATAGAAGTCTCATCCTTTATTTGTATTCTACCTAACTCAATCATTTCCTATACCTCAATGCAATGCAGGATGCATCATCCCCCTTTTTTCCGAAATTCCGAATGATATTTTTTGCTATTGTTCTGGCATTGTCTCTGAGAATTCCTGGGTAATCTTTCAGTTCAAAATGATCTCTCACTCCGTCAGAGTACAACACAAGGACATCCCCATCGGATAATACGATCCTCTCTTCCTTTGGATTAGGCATCATGTACCCAACTATACCGGACCTGAAGATAACCCTTTCAGAGGTCGACCTGAATCTTCTAACACTAATATTGCCAATCCCTGCACATTTTAAAACACCCGTACTTAGGTCCAAAATGCATAGGCCAACTACTTCACCTCTTGTGCCCCTTATGCGTTCGTGGAGCCCCTTTATTATCTCGGTCAAGTCTTTGCGATAATTCTTCTGTAAGAAGCCTTTGGAGATAACCGCGATCTTATAGGCTTCCTTCCCGTGGCCCAAGACATCGATCAGACCTATGAATACCTTGTTATCAAATTCCTTGATTATTCCAATATCGCCGCAGCTATCATGATCCAATAGTGGCCTAATAGCCAAAAAGTAATCCAATTTAGACATCTCTCCTAATCCACTTCGTTACAACAATCCTTGTTCCTTTTCCTAATTCAGTCTTTATATTAAACTCATCCATCAGTCGTTTTACACCTGGAAGCCCTAAGCCCAAGCTTTTTGAGGTGCTAAAACCATCCTGCATGGCCATTTCTATGTCCTCTATCCCAGGCCCCTTGTCCTCAGCAATCACTTCAATGCCCTTCTTTCTTCTCCTTTCGATGCTCCTTATGATAATACATCCTCCCTTTGCATATCGATACATATTTGTTACAAGTTCAGATACTGCTATTGATATCTGGTACTGATCGCTTCGTCTAAAACCAATCCTGCCGGCTAATTTAGTAGCCTCAAGAGTTGCTCTGGAGAAGTCCATCTCGTTAGAGATTTCAATCCGTTTTGCTATGTTCATTGCATCTTTCATCGCCTTATACTTCTTTATGATCCTATCACCCTATTCAGGTCCCTTTTTTAGGTATTTCAGCTTCCTAGGTTTTCTGTTTAGGCTTTACCACGGGTTCTAATCTCTGAAATGCTTCTTCCAGGGTCAGAGTTGAATTGATATCATTAAACTCGATATCCAGGTCCACGATTGAAGCCACTACCTCTGCCTTAAAGCCTGTGAATACGACCACGGCTCCCAGCAAAGATGCCATCCTTGCCGTATCAAAGATAGCGTTAGCAAGGAATGAATCTAGTACTTCCACCCCTGAGAGGTCTATAATTACTCCCTTCACACCTCTCCTGTTTACCATTTCTAACACTTCTTTTTGTATCTGAACCACTGCTTCGTCATAGAGTTCAATGTGGACAGGAACAACTAGACAACCCCTAACGATGTTCATTGATACTTTAGACAAGAGTCTCTCCTCTTCCATCGATTTCACTCCGTCAGCTACTAAGCGTTCAGCCATCAGCGGTCAACATTTACCTCCTTGGTAAATCCTGTTAGAATCTCACACGGGGTCCTGTGTAATTCACCTTTCCTGACCCCATATAGGGGATTCCACTTCACCTCTTTTCTGTTAATTCAACATTCAATATCCCAAATGCATACTCAAGGGCATCTTTTAGGGTCGCTTTAGTAACAAGATCTCCTACATCAACCCCTAAATTGACGATGCTCTGAGCTACGGCAGGGGCTATACCCGAGATAATACAAGTACAACCCATAAGCCTAGTTGCCTTGTTTATCTTTAAGATATGATTGGCTACAGCAGTATCTACGGCTGGTACCCCTGCAATGTCCAATATGATTACCTTTGATTCTGTATCCAATATCTTTTGTAACATCTTATCCATCATTGTTTGGGCCCGTCTTGAATCCACTGTCCCTATAATAGGAAGTAACAGAATATTTCTCCAGATTTGTGAGATAGGTGTTTCTATCTCGGTCATCATCACGGCTTGTTCTTGAGCCAGTTCTTCTCTGACCTTGGTATAGGTTTCAAAAGCCAGAATTCCTAATTGGTCAAGTAGCCTTGACACGTCTTTGACCTCTTGATTGTAGATCTCAGGTTGATTTCCATACTCCTTCTCGAGAAGATCCATAAGGACATATTTTAACGAAAATACATAGATTGCTGCTTCAGGTGGGGTAAATCCCCGATAGGCATAATCCTTTGACAGATTCTTTAACATCCTTATAACTGGTTCATACTCTGGGGCCTCGATATTCTTTAAATTACCTGTAGAGATGGCCTGCACAAATAGATGTAAGAACTCTCTTGACCCTTTCTCTAAATCCTCCTCATCTATCAAATCCAGACTAAGGGTGGTCTCAGCCAGTTGGTTCTTTATCCATTGTTTTAGCACCTGTTTTTCCTCCTTTGCCAGAAGCTCAGGAGTTTTGGATTTCACAGCTTCTACCATTTATACCTCCTTTATTTTTTCACTACAGCGACATTTTATGGTTAACTATTTGAAATTCACCCGAAATTATATGAGATGTAATCTCATTCCCGCGAAACCTTGTGCTCGACTCCGGTCGGGGGCGGCAATCTACCCTGCCTTCAATGTGGCTGGGATTTTCGATGCCCGCCTTCGCAGGCATAACGTCGAAAAGTGACGCCGTAGGACCCTTTTGCTATCTGGATGTTAGGAGTTATCCACAAAATACTTAGCCTGAAATAGTCGTCTTTTATAGAGCCTCAACAATCCAGTTGAAAGAACTCGCGAGTTGGCCTGGCTCGTCTTTGCATTCAGTTTTGATGGTTTCGCAAGATTAGACCTTTTACGAAACCATCGGTTCTGCCCCCTCAGAAAAGCCGCGTGTGGAAGCACGGGGTCAGAATTGGTATGTTATACCCTGTTTCCACAATAGAGAGTATTATTACAGCGAAGCTAACAATTATGGGTTTTTGGGTCACCATTACTGAAAGTCTTCCGGCTGTAACAGCCTACAATACTCAGAGATCAGCAGACAACGATTCAATTTTTTGTAACGGTTTTGCCCTCTGAAAAGGCCCTGTTCGGTCTCGGCTGCAAGCCGCTCCTACTACTAAGACCGGACAATGAAGGGTGAAAAGTGAAGAACGAATGCAGCATCCTGCTGGAACAACTTTCTTTCAAAACGCTAGAGATTGTTACTTTTTTTGGCAGTCACGGCCTGTGTCCATCCATTATCCTATCATCAAGACATTCTCAATAATCTTTTTTAAAGTTTTAAAATCGAATGGCTTGGTTAATATACCATCGATGCCATAATTATTGAGACATACTGTGTTCTCCTTTGTGGCATAGCCTGTCATGACTATGATCTGTGTATTGGGGCTCACCTGTTTGATCTTTTGAGCCAGATCAAAACCATCGACCTCTGGCATAAGCAGATCCAGAAGCACCAAATCCGGTTTCTGATCCCCTATAAACAGGGCCGCATCTAACGGGTTGATAAAGGTCCTCAACCTATATGGATATAGCATATCCTGAGTGGAAAAGAATCTCTCTAACGTCTCCAGAACCATTTCTTCATCATCAACGGCCACTACCAATTTCCTTTCCTCTACCTGAAGGAAGGAAGGGATGGACATGCCTCGTTCCCGCAAAAAGGTCTTAAGGTCGTCTTTGCTCACCTTATACCTTCCTCCTGGAGTCTTAGCAGCCTTAAGCGCCCCTTTTTTGATCCAGCTAGTGACCGTTACCCTGTGGACACCCAGGATTCTAGCAAGTTCGACTGACGAATAGCTTTCGTCAAAAATGCCCATATATTCGTCAACTCCTTTACCCCCTACTTCTCCGTGATCCGTCCTCTAGCTGTGAGACCTTTGCATAACCGCTTTGAATGACCATTATGAGCTTTTTGGGGTACCCATCCGGGCGAAGTTCACCCCCGGTGAAATACGGTTCCCTTTGGGAAATTTAACGGAGTAAAAAGAAGAGCTTCACCCCGTGAACAGTTATTCCTAAGCTGTTTGGTGCCACAAGTCGAGTATTTAAGGCGGGAGGGGAATGTTACGCCTATCGTGGAATAACCGGAATACACCGTGAACTGACACCTTAATAAGCAAGTCCTTGGATGGGTCAAAGAGCTCATAAGGACGAGTGAGAAAAGTGGGTTGTGCAAATGTCTTGCTCCCCTTGGCCATTTGGTCGGCAGGATAGGGGCTTTCGTTACGTCGGCTCGACGCTCATGACTTCTCCGTCGTACTACCAATCTGACATAAACTATCGAATAACATCATGTCAATCGTTTATTTACCTAATGGTCATCTTCTACCATTATAAAATATAAAAAACGAGGAATTCGCAAAAAAGTAAATGTTTAGCCATGCAAGGTGTAACTTCTCAATAAGTGAGGGATGCTTTTTTATGATCCAACCTATACAAACAGGAAGCTCCAAAAGTACCCAAAGTCAGCCAAGGTTAACGAATTCCGTAACACTTTAGGTCCTTGAAAAAAGTTGTAATCCGTTAATCTTGCGAACGGTTTTGAAGAATCTTGAATCCCAAAACTGGTCATGGAGGAGCAAAATCGACCCTTTATGAAACCATCAAAAATGGCCCAAAGGTTTTTCAATCTAGAATAGCAATATCAGGTGCCGATTCTATCAAGGAGAGGACTATTAGCAGAATTTGTACGTTACGTTAGCAATTCGGTGTCATTATGGGAGTATGGGGGCGAGCAACAGCACAAAAGCCTTAATGGACCCTTGCCAATGTTCTGGATCTTATGTGGTGTCCCCGGTGGAATGCAGATCGTATCGCCAATTTCAACTTGAACCTTTTCATTTCCAAGGGTCAAGAGACCCTTGCCAGCAGTGATATGGTAAATCTCCTCGCTTGTATGATGCTTGTGTAGCAAAGTTGTACACCCTGTTGCAATAATCGCTTCCGCTAGACTTTGCTTGCAGTTGCCATGTACTTCTGGGTTGATCAGCTCACGTATTAGTGAGCCATCTTTGGTGGTGTAGGCTTCCGTCTTGTCGTATTCGGTCTTGATTATCATTCTATGGTTGAATCCGCCGGTATCCAGAAAGATTTGGTGTAACGTAACTGTTCATGGGGTGAAAATTATGACTCCTGGCGGCCAGGATTACTATGGTCGGTCTTCCACGGTCTTGAAGTTATCCAGAAGGCGGCGACAAGTGTAAGAAGTGTCCAGTCCCTGCCTATCAAGATGAGGGACGTCCATGTATAACCGCCGTACGGTTCCTTCAACTCTCTGTAAAGATCACCTATCAGGATTGTCCCGAGTACAAGGGGCACGAAGTACCTTATGATCCCGTTCCACCAGGTGCCGAGCCTGATAGAGGATATCTTGTTTATGTGTTTTCTGAGGATCTCAAGCCTGAAGAGCCACCCAACGAGTATACACTCCAACACACCTACCACCACAAGCCCGTAGTGCGTAAGGAAGTGGTCTACGATATCAAGCCAGTGGATCCCTGCTTGCGTAGTAAAAATAATCGAGCCCACGAATCCCATCACGCATACCGCTGTGACCACCTGCTTTCTACCAAGGCGGAATTTGTCAATAATGGCAGAAGTAAAGGCCTCAACGATTGAGATAGAAGATGATAGACCTGCAACAACCAGACACAGGAAAAATATCGCTCCAAAGAAACTGCCACCAGGCATGAGGCTTACCGCTTTGGGATAGACAACAAAGGCGAGGCCAATACTCTGAGAAACGACCTTGGACAAGGGTTGCTGCTGGGATGTAGCCATGAAGCCCAGCACCGAGAAGACTGCAAACCCGGCAAATAGAGAGTACCCACTGTTTATAAGACCTGTTAACACAGAGTTTCTTGTGATGTCAGCCTTGGGCGGAAGATAGCTTGCATAGGCTATCATGATGCCAAACCCAAGGCTCAGGGTAAAGAATATCTGACTGAATGCGTCTATCCACACCTTGGGGGTTAAGAGCTTTGTAAAATCCGGGGTCAGGTATGCCCTTATTCCTGCCATTGCGCCGTCAAGCGTGATAGACCAAAAAACAAGCAGCGCGGTAAGCAAGAAAAGCAGAGGCATGAAGATCTTGTTCGCAAGCTCGACCCCCTTCTGCACTCCCCTATAGATTATCAGCCAGTTGATGAACCATACTATGATAACGCCGATGAAGATAGGAGTTCTTATCTCGCCTATCTCTGAGGGGCCACTGCTCATAGAGAGAAACTTATGGAAAAAGAAGCCGTTCGGGTCATCGCCCCAGCCAAAGTTTAAGGATAGGCAAAAAAAGTTGAGACACCACGAGATTATCACTGTATAGTAAAGGCATATGCCGAACATCACGAACGTGACGGCCCACCAGCCAAGCCATTCCCAGTTACGCCTTATCCTGTAACATGCAAGGGGGGCCGAACCCACACGCTCATGTCCGATGCCGAACTCGAGTATCAGGAGCGGAATCCCCACCGTCATAAGGGCTGTTAAATAAGGGATAAGAAAAGCACCGCCGCCGTAACTGTAAGCCATGTAACTGAAACGCCAGATATTCCCAAGACCAATAGCTGACCCTATAGCGGATAGAAGGAAACCGGCTTGGCTATTCCACTGCTCCCTCTTAATGACGAATACCTCCTCCCTTTAAGGCCTCTACTCGGCATTTAATCTAAAAGATTCCTGTACTGTAATATTGGGGATGCCTGACTTCTTATTGACTCTCTTGACATCAGTGTATATACTAAAATAATACAAATTGCTACCGGTTTCATTCATCCGAATCAAATTTGATTGTTTCGTCAAAAGTCTTTTGTGAAGGATTTTGAGCACTTTGGGAGAAAAGCATTTGAAGCATTCAGGTTAAAAAATTCTAACAGTTTGGGTGAACATAATGGACTTTTTACGAGACCATCAGATTTGAGTTACCCTGTTAGAAACGCACGGTGCGGAAGCATGTGGCTAAGATCAAAATATGCCTTGTTTACACACGGGCCCTGTAGGAGAGCGAAGCTCTTACAGGGCAGGGTTTGATGCCCACACTCCCTGTGGAATCCCCAATACGGGGTCAGCAAAGCTGAATTCCACAGGGCCCTGTGTGAAATTCTAACAGGTTTACGTGCAATGTGATCCCGTCCGGTGCATCATGGATTCTGTATCGTACGTAACTTCAGCTTGAGTCTGATCCAAGCGGTTTGTTTCAAAATGGTAAAGTATTACAAAGATCGTACCTTAAAGATTTGGCATGCAGGAGGTAGGTTCCATCTGAATCTAGTCAACAAAGGTGTACCTGAGGAAACAAAGAGGTAAAGCGCTACGTAGGAATAAATTATAACTGTTCACGTCCTGAACAGTTACAGCAATCTTGGTTGACACGGAGTATGGATTAAGGTAAGGGGACATGATGCGGGTTGGATTTGGATACGATGTACACCGGTTGGTGGAAGGAAGAAAACTCGTCATTGGGGGTGTCCATATTCCGCATTCAAAAGGTCTACTTGGGCACTCTGATGCTGACGTACTTATCCATGCTATCTGCGACGCCCTTTTGGGAGCGGCCGGGTTGGGGGACATAGGCCAGCACTTTCCGGATACAGATCCTGAGTTAAAGGATGTCTCAAGCCTAAAACTCCTTGCCAAGATCTACCGGTTGATTAAGGCGAAAGGATTTATGATAGAGAACATCGATACCACTATCCTGGCGCAGGCCCCTAAAATGGCCCCTTATAGCAAAGCCATGCAGGCAAAGATTGCACCGGTTCTGGAATTAGACGAGGGCCTTATAAATATAAAGGCGAAGACTACAGAAGGTCTGGGGATTGTAGGCACTGGCGCTGCAATAGCGGCTGCATGTGTGGCCATGCTAAGGAAGAGGAGGTGGTAGGAAATTTTGGCCTCATGAAAAAAAACGTACTGGCGCCTGCCCGAAACCTGTGATCCCTGGAAACCGAACGGGATAATCGAATATTTACGGAAGAAGACAGTAGCTAAGAACTTAAGGACGGTAAGGCATTAGTAATGCCCGCACAGAAACAGATTAGAGTTCGTTTTGCTCCAAGCCCCACTGGGGAACTTCATATAGGGAACGCAAGGACAGCACTCTTTAACTGGCTTTTTGCCAGAAAGGAGGAGGGGGTTTTTGTTCTGCGAATTGAGGATACCGACGTTGAGCGATCAGATCGCTGTTATGAGGATGTGGTCCTGAACGGTCTCAAGTGGCTCGGTCTTGACTGGGATGAAGGACCCGATATAGGTGGCCCTCACTCCCCTTATCGCCAATCGGAACGGTTAAGTCTTTATGACCATTATCTGGGAATCCTGATGGATAAGGGTTTTGTCTATCCATGTTACTGCAACGACGAGGAGTTAAAGGCGGAGAGGGAAATAATGCTGGCCCAAGGGCTTCCTCCCCGATATCAGGGAAGGTGCCGACACCTTACGAACAAGGAACGTCGTCGATTGGAGGCAGAAGGGCGAAGGCCGGCTATGCGATTCAAGGTAGCGGAAGAATTGGTTGAAGTGGATGACTTGATTCATGGGTCAGTAGTCTTCGATACCACCCTTTTTGGAGACTTTATCATCGTGCGTTCTTCAGGCATTCCCGCGTACAACTTTGCTGTGGTGATCGACGACGCCCTGATGCAGGTCTCCCATGTGATCAGGGGAGAGGATCACCTGTCCAATACCCCTCGTCAGATCCTCCTTTATCAGGCACTCGGTTTCGATATTCCCAAATTTGCTCATCACGCCCTTCTTTTGGGCCCAGATCGGACTAAATTAAGCAAACGGCATGGGGTTACCTCAGTAGAAGCCTTCAGACAGAAGGGTTATGTTCCGGAAGCACTGGTCAACTATATGGCCTGGCTGGGGGGGGGATTTAGAGGAGAAAAAGAGATCTTGGATAAGGAGGAGATAATAGATCAGTTTGATTTGAAACACGCAGGGAAGAATGCCCCTGTGTTCGATGAAAAGAAGCTACACTGGATGAATACCAGACATCTCAGACGGTTGCCCCCTGAAAAGCTTCTGGAATATTGGTTTGACTTGACAGAGGGAGAGGGCAGGGGAGAAGAGGAGTTACTTCTGAAGATCGTACCGGAAGTGATCGGCAATTTAGAGACACTTGATCAACTAAGGGGGCTAGTTGAGATATTTAGTAAGAACGAGATCACGTTTTCAGAAGAGGCGCAAGATGTACTCCAGGCTGAACCGGCCCGCAAGGTTCTTTCGGCCTTCCGTGATGTAGTAGAGTCGGTTGACAACTATTGTCCAGGCGATCAGTACAGAGAATTTATAAAAAGGGTCCAGACCCTGTCAGGATGTAAGGGTCGGACTCTATTTATGACCATGCGAGCAGCCCTTACGGGCAAGACACAAGGTCCTGAATTGGAAAAGATTATTACTCATTTGGACAAGAAAACGATCTTGTTACGTATCGAACAGGCCTTAAGGACATACAACCATGACCCTCTACATTTATAATACATTGACCAAGAAAAAGGAGGTCTTCAAGCCCATTGCCCCGGGTAAGGTAGGAATCTATGTCTGTGGCGTAACGGTCTACGACTCTTGCCATATCGGACATGCACGATCAGTGGTGGTCTTTGATGTCATTACTCGCTATTTGAGGAACCTGGGTTACAGAGTCACCTATGTTCGGAACTTCACAGACATCGACGATAAGATAATCGACCGGGCAAGAGAGTGCGGGCTCTCTACCCGAGAACTTTCTAGAAAGTATATACAGGAATTTTACGAAGACATGGATGCCCTTGGGGTGAAAAGGGCCGATTATGAGCCAAAGGCTACCGAACATATCAGTGAGATTATATCTTTGATAAGGCGACTGGAAGAAAAGGGCTTGGCTTATAAGTCGGGGAGTGATGTCTATTTTTCTGTAGAAATGTTCCCTGAATACGGCAAGCTTTCAGGTCGCAAGCTGGAGGACATGCTCGCGGGGGTCAGGATTGAAGTAGATCGGAATAAAAGAAACCCTTTTGATTTTGTATTATGGAAGGGGAGCAAACCCGGGGAGCCCAGCTGGGAAAGTCCATGGGGACGTGGCAGACCTGGCTGGCATATTGAATGTTCGGCCATGAGCTGCAAATATCTTGGGCCTCAATTTGACATCCACGGTGGAGGCGAGGACCTCACCTTTCCCCATCATGAGAATGAGATTGCCCAATCAGAAGGGGCGTTTGAAAAGAGATTTGTTAACTACTGGATACATAATGGCTTTGTGACTATCAATCAGGAAAAGATGTCCAAGTCATTGGGCAATTCCTTAACCGTTAAAGAACTCCTTAAAAGATACCATCCTGAGGCTCTTCGTCTTTTTCTCCTTTCCAATCACTACCGGAGTCCGATAGATTTTTCCGAGCAGAATATGGCCGATACAGAAAGTGCCCTGGATAAGGTGTACAAGCTCCTTGACCGGATTGAGTCATATATAGGAAACACTGGGGTTGATCCCAAAGAACTGCCACCTGATCACTACTTAGCTGGTGTCCGGAAACGCTTCCAGGAAGCCATGAGTGACGACTTCAACACGGCGAAGGGTATTGCTGTTCTTTTTGATACGGTTCGATACCTTAACCGGTTTATGGACGGTCTCACCTCTACGAAGAGTGACCAGGATGTCCAGACCCTTGTCTGGGGAAGGACAGAGATCTTGAACATAGGTGATATCCTCGGGATAATGAGGGAAGAGCCTGCTACTTTCTTTGAGAA
The DNA here is from genome assembly GCA_012961955.1 of Desulfobacterales bacterium. Lineage (GTDB taxonomy): Bacteria > Desulfobacterota > Desulfobacteria > Desulfobacterales > DTYH01 > DTYH01. Next base: position 13,786 of record DTYH01000160.1, read on the forward strand.
GAAAAGGCTTATCGGACTCGAAAAGGCTGGGATTGAGAAAGCTACTGTCGAGCGCCTCATTGCTGAGAGGGCTCAGGCTCGTAAACGAAAAGATTGGGCGCGAGCCGACCAGATTCGAGATCAGCTAAGGGCACTCAATATCCTGATTGAAGATAGACCAGAAGGGACAGTTTGGAAGGTGGGATGAAGTCTTGGCCGGTTTTAAGCTGGTTTCTGAATTCAAACCCAGAGGCGACCAGCCCAGAGCCATTCGTGAACTCACCAAAGGCGTCAAAGAGGGGCGTGCTCATCAGGTCCTTCTGGGCGTAACCGGTTCTGGCAAGACCTTCACCATGGCGCATGTAATTGCCCGTGTGCAAAAACCAACCCTTGTTATTGCCCCCAACAAGACACTGGCCGCACAGCTCTTTGGAGAGTTCAAATCTCTCTTCCCAGAGAATGCGGTAGAATACTTTGTCAGCTATTACGATTATTATCAACCTGAAGCCTATATTCCAGCCAGTGATACCTATATAGAAAAAGATGCCTCTATAAACGAAATGATAGACAAACTGCGCCACTCAGCAACCAGGTCTGTGCTGGACCGCCGAGATGTCATCGTTGTGGCGAGCGTTTCCTGTATATACGGCCTTGGTGCACCAGAGGATTATCTGAATATGCGCCTAGAACTGCGACCCGAGATGTCGATAACCAGAGACGAGATGCTGAAGCGGCTCGTATCCATGCAGTACGTCCGAAATGACACCGATTTTCACCGCGGTGTATTCCGCGTTCGGGGCGACCGGGTGGAGATCTTCCCTGCATATGAGGAAGAAAAGGCCATTCGAGTCGATTTTTTTGGTGATGAAATCGAACGTATTGCAGAATTCGACCCTCTCAGAGGAAAGGTTATCAGGTTGTTAAAGTGGGCGGTAGTTTATCCCGCCTCCCACTATGCCACCTCAAGAATTACTTTAAATAATGCTATTAAGTCTATAAAAAAGGAGCTAAAAGAGCGGGTCAAATACTTTCAGTCGCAAAAGAAATGGGTTGAGGCCCAGAGGATCGAGGAACGTACCAATTTTGACCTAGAGATGATGCGGGAGATAGGATACTGTCACGGGATCGAAAACTATTCCCGTCATCTAACCGGAAGGATGCCAGGTGAGCCACCCCCAACGTTAATTGACTATTTTCCAGACGATTTTCTTCTGTTCATTGATGAAAGTCATATTACGGTTCCTCAACTGCATGGCATGTACAGGGGAGACCGTTCCAGAAAGGAGACCCTCGTCAAATACGGCTTCAGGCTCCCTTCTGCATTAGACAACAGACCACTTACCTTTGAGGAGTTTGCGAGCAAGGTGCCACAGGTAATATATGTGTCAGCCACCCCTGGAGAGTACGAGATCAACATGGCAGAAGGACGAGTTGTGGAACAGCTGCTACGTCCTACCGGGCTGATGGATCCTGTAATAAGCGTAAGACCTGCAGAAAATCAGGTTGACGATCTTCTGGAAGAGATTCGCTTACGGAAAGAGCGGAATGAAAGGGTGTTAGTCACCACCCTGACCAAACGTATGGCCGAAGACCTCACTGAGTATTATCAGGACCTGGGGATTCGTGCGCGCTATCTTCATTCTGAGATTAACACCATGGAGCGGGTGGAAATCATCCGAGAGCTGCGATTGGGCAACTTTGACGTCCTCATCGGGGTCAACCTATTACGCGAAGGTCTTGATATTCCCGAGGTTTCGCTGGTTGCCATCATGGACGCAGACAAAGAAGGGTTTTTGAGGTCAGAGCGATCTTTGATCCAAACTTGTGGCAGGGCGGCACGAAACGTCTTTGGCTCGGTAATATTGTATGCAGATCGCATTACTGGTGCCATGCGGGCAGCCATTGACGAGACTAACCGAAGGCGTAAGGTTCAGGAAAGGTATAACCAGGCCCATAAGATTACCCCCACGACAATTCAAAAGAATATTGACTATGTCCTGACGTCTGTGTATGAGTCGGA
>DTYH01000161.1 GCA_012961955.1 Desulfobacterales bacterium
AAAATAATTGCACTTATCTCTTTTCTGACCAATACAGCAGGAGGCAAGATGCCTAGTTTAAAAAGATCTAAAATTGCATCACTATTATAAGAAATGTGGTGGTGGCTTCCAGGAAAATCTGGTACTTTTCCTCAGCTGACAAATGACGGCGTTTGCGTGCCATACATCTCGGTCCATCTCCATCTGACATCCCTCCTCGTTTCATTGCCTGCCTGTGTCGGCAGAAAGGAAGCCAAATCCATAAACATTATAAAAGACTTTCAAAAGTATAGGAGGGGGAGAGGGATGAAGAGGACGTCATTACCTAATTTCTATATTAGAGCACAGGCGGCCGTGCTTGGTATGGAATTGATCACGCGAGATGCATCCAGGTATCACATCTGTTTTCCTACACTCAGGCTGATCACTCCGTAATCCCGTAATCATTATCGGAGTAGTCATTACTCCGGGGCGGCAAGTCCAGGAGAGGCTCAGAGTCGGACACGCTCGAGGCTAATCGATTTTGCGGAACCGACCTCCATCCGTGATATATCCCTGTAGGAGCAACTTCCAGTCGCCATATTCTTTCACAGGGCCTACTTCCAGTCGCCAAGGATCAGTGCGTACAATAACCATAAGCCTCTGATTGGGGTTGCATCAAGAGATTCCTAATGCCGCGCCGTCCATGTGCCTTCAACCCCGCACAAGAGGACTGGCGTCAGCAGTATACATTCGGTTCCTGAGATTTGGCCTTGAAATCCATCATGTACTCTCCCTGGGGTGATTCCTGAAGTTGCGAAGCTGGGGAGTCCTCACTCAACCCGCAGAATGGATGATGATGGCATGATCCTGGGATTAGAAATCCAACGGGCTTTTGGCATCCTTCTTGGTGACGCTTTGGATGGTGTGTGTATATAGATCATGATGGTCCTGACATCACTGTGGCCTAATAATTCCTGTATAGTCCGAATATCATAGTTGGCCAGCAAAAGATGGCTGGCAAAGCTGTGTCGGAGCGTGTGCGCAGAAGCACGCTTGGGGATCCTCGCTTTCCTGACGGCGCTCCGCATCCACTTCTGAAAACGCGATTCATGAATATGATAACGCCGGTATTCTCCAGAGTCTGGAACAAGGGTCAGGGTCTTGGCTGGAAAGAACCATTGCAAGGCCAGCTCTTTGGCGGCATTTTTGTACTTTTTCCCCAATTGGACCTAAAGAAACACGCCATCATAACCGGCTTCCACGTCTTTTTGGTGGAAATTGGTCACCAATTCAAGGTGCTTTTTCGAATCCGGAACCAGGGACACAGGGAGGGAAGGGTCCGATCCTTTTGCGCCTTGCCGTCGTGAACGGTCAGAATTCCGACATCAAAGTTGAAATTGTTAATCCGCAAATTGAGACATTCGGAAAGGCGAAGACCACAGCCATACAACAATTTGGCAATCAGGTCGTAGGGTGGTGCATTGAGCTGATAATCTTATCAATTTCTTCCCTTGAAAGAACAACCTGGGTGTAGGGCTTACGTTTTACCCTGACAACGCCTTCAACTTGGCCAAAATCCTTTCCAAGAACATGGCGGAAGAGAAACAAGAGCACGTTGAATGCCCATTTTTGGCTTGAAGCGGAAATCTCCCTTTCTATCGCCAGGTAGCTGAGAAACTTTTTGACATCATCCACCCCTACTAAGACTGGATACTTGCTTTTTGCAAAAGTCTGGAATTGCCGAGTCCGGTTCCCGTAAGCCTTCAAGGTTTTAGGTGAATAGTACCTGACCCTGACGGCTGTCTCGAGCTCATCATAGATCTTGCGCCAGCCCGCTCCGCTATGTTTCAGCCGCTGCTCTTTACTTGCCCGGGTCGTGGTTTTTGCGGTAGGCAAAGGGTAATCCTTGCCGGAGGCAGTGGGGATCCAACCCGGGACGATCCTTGCCTGTATCCGGGTCCTGAAGCAGATATTCTTCGTTCATTCGCCTCCTCGCTCTTCGTGGCGCCTCCAGATGAAGATGGCCGTGGAGGTGAAGCGGCAGTGCGCCCCCCTTTGCTGCTGAAGTGTATTCGCCTGTTCCAAGGGCCGTTTCCCCCCGGGTTTCCGGATGTCGGGCGTGGTTATTACGTAACGGAAAAGTTCAATAGTTTTACAGGCCTCTTGCTGCTGTTGAACTGTCTGCCTCTTTTGGGCCAGTTTCCGGAGAAAAGGGTCGAGGCCATTGCTGCTCAACCAGTCAAATTGATATCTATAGCAAAAATCCAAATAGTACCGTAACCACTTTAGTTAATGTTGCCGGTATTTGGGCGGGATCTCCTTGTTTTCAAGAAGGGCTTGATATCGCAATTAAATGGCGGTGGGAATCTTGAACATATTATTGTGAGCTGTATAGCCTTAAGGCTTGAATAATATCTAGTTAGAGAAATCCCTATCCCCCAAGAATAGTCCTTGTCAATGTAATTTGAATGTGCTTATGATGACTCAATACCGCGGATAACTGGAAAGCATACAATAATTTGTTAGGCCATGAAAAAAAAGAGGTAAGTGATAAAAGTTGAGTTTACTGCCATTATTGAGAAGGCTCCTGAAGGGTGATATTGGGCAATACGTCCAAAAATACCCGGCGCAAATGGTCAAGGCGAGACAACAGAAGAAGCAAAAAATAGTCTAAAAGAAGCTATCGAATTAATTTTGGAAGATCGGCGGCAAGATATTCTTCATCGTTAACCCGAAGACGTGATCCGTGACAAGGTGCAGGTTACAGGAAACGTCAGGATTTGGAGCGAAGGCTCAGAATTGCTGGGTGTTATTTGAAAAAAAGAAGGTAGATCGCACTCTTTTTGGAATAAATCCAAAGAACGGGGTTGTTGAGGCAGTTCCACGGCACAAAGAAATAAAAGAGGCATTGGCAAGAAAAATCCTGAAGAGCCTGGGTGCTGAATAGATTGCCGAACAAGGCCCTCCGCATGAGCACTATTCCGCTGCGGCCTTTGGCCTTGCTTCATAGCGGCAGGTGAGATTGGTCGTCATACTAACGGAATGAGGAGTATCCAATGAACATCGTAAATTTACTGAACCAAATTGAATCGGGAGATATTGTCCTTCCGGCAATACAAAGGGATTTCGTTTGGAGCGAAGACTATAGTCTACCCCCTTTCTAAAAATTGTCATCTTCACTTTACCATATTGTCCCATTTTTGGGGTCCATTATACTATCCCTTTATACCTTACTGAACCACAAACTTTCTTTCCCTCAAACCCGGATATTTCCTCCCCCACGAGCAAAACGTTTGGAAAGACCGTTCTCAACAAGCTCTTACGTGAGGGAGACTTCCAGTAGATCGCCATCAGATTCACTCCTGTGCGTTTTTTTCAATAAAAAAGTATAGTTCAGGAATCTATCCCCCATAAAACTTTATAGGTGGCGGCATCTAATGGGGCTATTTTTTTGGGTGGCAATAAGGTGGGTTTTTTTACACCCAATACATCCCAATACATCCCTGTTCAACTCTTAGTTTCCCGGCTTGAGAACATAGAAAACCCACGGATGGAGATGTAAGCTGTTGTTTATTGGGGAGGGAATTGCGAAAATCAGTGGATAAATTTTGGTGCAGGGGGAGGGAGTCGAACCCTCACGGGTGGGAGGCCCGCCGGATTTTGAGTCCAGCGCGTCTACCAGTTTCACACTCCGGCTTTGGCACGATTATAAGACACCCATTTG
>DTYH01000162.1 GCA_012961955.1 Desulfobacterales bacterium
ATGCCCAAGCCTTCTAGGTCTGACCAATCGTAAGCTGTGGCATTCAGCTTGCTCACCAGTTCCATCAGCTCTTGAAGCTTACTTTCTCGCAAGCGACGGTGGAAGAAGAGAGAACGCAGACCATAATTGGTTCTCTGAGCCTCCCATAGGAGATCTCTTTCGGGATTATCAGGCATTTTTCCTCCAAATGCAGATGCTTTCACGCACAGGCACCCTCCCATACCTGCCCATTTGCTGGGAGCTATTGCCCTTATAACGCGCGATGATGATCCTCTCTACTCCAAACCCGGCATCTGCAGCCAACTCCGACAGCAACAAATCAACGGGTATCAGTTCGCCGTGGAATCTGGAATTTCCTATCACCAAAGCCACCCGCGCTCCCGGTTGGCATACTTTGTACAGCTCTTTAATCGCCAAGTTCATGTCTTCAAAATAGCCCTTGATCATGACCGGGATACGCGGGTTATTCAGGTTTTGACCTTTCAGGTTGTCGAGAACCTCGATTAGGGCCGGATGTTTTACATCGTTTGTGGGGGGCTCGCGGCTTTCAATATGTGACCGGAGAAGGCTGTGCCTAACCTGCTTAAGCTCATTGAAATCCTTACAGAAGGCCAGACATAATTCCAAACTATAAATGCGGCTATAGTCGTAGCGGTTGAGATATGGCGGTGAAGTGATGATTATATCCGCATAATCCTCGATCTCGCCCGTGAAATGGCGTGCATCGGCCAATTCCACGCAGGCTGTGGGTTTGCTGTCAGCCAAAGGCCGAAGGGCGCCGAAGAGGGGGAGTTGGTGAGGTGGATTTAGGTCTTCGTACATCCGGTTAAGTTGCTCGGCCAAGACCTCCCGCACGGGGGGTATCGGCTTGTTCGGCTTAAGGCGAAGGAATTGGCCATCCTTAGAGGTGTAAGAAACACGTTCTAGGATAGCGAGAAGCCCCAGCAGCAGGAAATCTCGGATATTGTCGTCCCTTTCCTCGAGTATTCTCTCCTTGAAAAAACATGCGTACCGGGATAAGGATCGTCATCCAGAAACTCTCCCCGTACATCATTCTCCTTCTTTGGAAAAAATCTATTTCTAAAGTCTGGACGATAGCGCCAAATCCGTCTCCTCCACCCCCTCCTTTATGCAATACCCTAAAAAAACTCTCAAATAACGGATAAAACGGGTTTCCGGTGAGGAGGTAGTTCTTTATATACCATGGAGAGGCAATAAGCAAAGTTATTGTAAAGAACACGAAGCCATATTTCAATGCTGGAAGCTGCCTGCGTGTATCCTTGGCATAATAGTATGCGATCATTAAGTTCAGGAAAAACCAAACAATAAGTGCATTATATTTAGTCCCTAAGGCCATTCCCATGAAGGAGGACGATATGATCAGCCATTTTAATCGACCATAGCCTGAGCCTCGCCATTTCGTAAAACTAAGGATACTTCCTGTGGTAAAAAAGGTCATTCCAAGATCAACGTAGGCTGAAGTGGATAGCCAGACAACTATCGGAGTAGTGATGAAGATTATCATGCCTAATAGTCCCCAGATTCGATCAAACCGTTGTTTCAGATAACAGAATACCAAGAGCCCTGTGCCCAGGCCAAAAACAAAGTGGATGAACTTGGGGGCTATATCGTTTTTAAAATATAGGGAAACAAGATAGAGAACCTCGATGTTCATTGGATAATACGAGTATTCAGCCCACGGGATTTCATAAAACCCGCCATGATTCAGCCAGAGCTTCGGGATGGCCAGATGATGGATCAAGGCGTCTCTTGAAATGGGTGGCGTATCACACAGGAGACAAACGATCAGGATATGGAAAAGGAGTACGAAGAGTAATGCATAATAGGCGTATGTGCGCAATCTTAACATAGAGTCAGGCAATGTCTCAAAAAAACGCCATGATTAGCAGGTCTTAAAGGGATAGCTTTTTACAATTTCACCCAATTAAATAGGGGTTCTCCCCCTTGCGAAATTTAACGCCAGAAAATAAGGCAATGATCAGGTTCAAGGAGTCGCCAACATATTTTTTTCATGAGGTCAAAGATTTTGTATAGCTAGCATGAACAGCACAGACATAACTCTTGATCGCCCCAGACACAGCCCGCGTTGACCGAACATTTACCACCCAAATAAAGATGCGAAGACAAAACCAAGATCAGTTATGGAAAAAATCCGGCACGCAGCTCAAGAGTATGCCGAGAAGCGAGGAGATCAATCCTATGAGTGCGACAAATGCCCCTACGGCAGCCATACAGGATCTTCTGCTGAAGGCGCTCCAGATACCAGAGCCGACCAGAAAGATTCCGCATATGATTAAGATACAGTTGAATATCATACCCTCTCTATGTCAACCATTCGGTTATCCCGTTCCGTTTCTCACAGGACCATGGGCAAAAAGGAGCTGCCAATATATTTTTTTTCATGAGGTCGAAAATTTTATAGCCAGTATGAACGGAATAGATATAATAAGGTTGCCTTACCCCTTCATCATTACCCCCTAATCCTTGTCCTTTCACGGGTAGTGTACAACCTTTACGGGATAACCTAATATTTACCTCTCTATGCCCTTGCCATTCCAATAATCCATAAGGCATAGAAAACGACAAACATCGCGCCCCAAATAATGCCGGCTCTTGGTCTGACCTCGGAAGTTCTCCCGCCGGTCAGGGCATGGGTCAAAAACCCGATTACAGATCCTATCCAGCCAAGAAATCCTACTTCAAGTACAACCGTCCAAAAGATATTCGGGCAGGGGTCTTTCTTGCGAGCTGAGGGAGTGGAGATAACCTTCTTTGGTTCTTGTTTTCCCAGCTCTTTGACCATTAACGATGCAATCTTTTTGTCGCATTTGTTAATCCAATCCTTTCCAGGCGTATAGAAGCTCCTGGCACCAAAAAAAGCCTGCCGTATGGTACGAAGAGCGATAAGGGCAAGCTGGATATCCCCCTGTTTCTCTGCTATATGCCCAATTTCCCAAAGCCGCTCAACAGATTTGTAGACGTACGGATTAGAAGGTGTATACCAGTGCAACGAACGGTCAAAGAATGTGATTGCCCTAATATACTCATGTCTCTGAAGATATTTTTCCCCCAGCCGGTAGTTCTCCACTGATTTCCAAAATGCATTGAGCCACATGAAGGCAATGGTTGTTATACTAGCACCTAATAAAATAACTAAGTTATCTCGAAGCCTTGATGCCATCCGTTGTCTTTTTCTTTACGAGCTTCTCCTGCCTGTCTCGCTGTCTCCAATTATTGAGCCAGCTTCTGTACAGTTCCTCCTTCTCCTTGTTCCCCTCCAGTCTGAACATCTTTACTAGGTTGAGAAGCGGGTATTCAAAATCCGGTTTAAGCCTCAGCGCAGCGAGAAATTCTCTTTCAGCCTCTGGGATCCTCCCCTTGTACCAATACACCACCCCAAGATGATTATGGGGTTCAGCGTAGCTAAGCCTTACCAATGGCGTGAATGTAAACCAGTAAAGGGGGACCAATACAAGTCCAGTCAGAACAATAGGTTTTAAGGCCTTGTTTTTGCACCAAGTTATGGTGTAGGAGCATCCAGCTCCAGCAAACATAATGATTACAGGAACACCAGGGATCCGTAGTCGGGAAATAACAAAAAAGATTAACACGGTCAACAGAGAGGAGAGGAAAAAGATATATAGTATCATCAATTCGCGACATCTCTCCAGCGTAGCGACAAATCCGATGGCGGACAGAGGGAAGACAATACCAAAGGTCAAAACCCAATGTTTCAGGACTGCGGAATAGTCTTTATTGAAATAATAGTTGAAATAGGTAGGAATCTCCACATCATTAAAGAAGAAGAGTATCTTTTCAAGGATTAGTTTCAGTTCTTCCAACGGATTATGAACTATAAACTTCAACCCTTTCTTGTACCAGTAGATTGAAACCTCTCCCGGAGATAGAGGCCTTTTCATATCCTCTTCGGCCTTCTCTTTGTATTTCAGATAGATGGAGCCGATAAACTTCGATCTTTCATCAAAGACCGGGCTTGCCCCTTTATGATGACCAAAATAGAAATTGTGTCCACCAGATGGGTTGAGAAAGACAATCTCTCCTGATACGACATAGTTTCTTGCCACAAAGATTCCTGGAATCACCATCACACCTATTAAGAACCAGATGTATGATCGACACCGAAACGCAAGATTCAATTTATCCTTGCCAAAAGTGAAATACAGAAAGAGGAGTACCGGAAACAGTATTAGATTAGGTCTACCCATGATGGCCGCGCCAACACACAATCCTGCGAGCCATGACTTTGCAATACTTTGCATATCTTTCATGATAAGCACAATCGATGTAAGGCAAAAGAAGATAACCCACGGAAGAACAATGATCTCAGCATCATAGAATATAAAAGGCCCGTATATGGAAGCCATAAACCCTGATATAAGTGCAGCCCTTGTCCCAAAGTGGTAACGGGATATCGTGGCGACCAAGCAACAATTTAGGCTGCCTAGTATTATCTGCAAAAAACGGACCGCAAAAAAATCGATTCCAAAGATCTTGAATATTCCTGCTAGCATATAAGAATATATAGGACTATTGTCGTAAAATATCTCTTTGCCTCCAAGGATATCCCCGTCTACAATCTTAAGTGCGGCCTTAACATATGCGGCATTGCCCCCTAAAGGTAGGTCAAAGGGAGGATATGATGTATAGCTTATAAGATGAATCAGACGGATAAGAAACGCCAGGGGAAAGACCAAGAAGATAGGTAGGATACCCGTTCTATAAAAGGGGTTATTAATCTCTTTGGAATGTTCCATGTAGTTACCCTTCAAGCAATAATCAACGGAATATACGATACAGGATGCAAGATAGAAGGTAATACCTCAACGAATGGGGACAACCAATATTTTATTTGTATACAACCCTGCCGGCCTACTGGATTCCTGCTTCCGCAGGAACTACACTTGCTTGCCCGGTTTCGTCATTCCCGCGCAGGCGGGAATCCATGATCATTGCCCCCAAATATCGAGCTGTTACGGATACAAGTACAGTATTTTGCTTACAAAAGGGTCACGCGGATAACTATATTTACGTGCACTGTGTTCCCGCCCGGTGCATCATGTGTCCTGTATCTTGCATCCAGTATCGTATATTGTAACTTTGGCTTATGCCTGCTGCAACCGACCTGTTTCAAAATGCTAAAATGTTACACAAACGTTTCTCCACTATCTTAATCGATATAGCTCTGAGAGGTGGTCATCTTTTCTCAGTTCCTCAAGATCAAAACCTTTTTTTGGATCAAACGGGACATTATTCTCTTTGTAATACTTGACAATCTTTTTCAGATTAGTTTTGTTTCGCTTATTTTTCTTAACATACATTGCTGAGTTTACGTTTTCAAATATTAGTATCCAGTCAGCGGAGTAAAAGGGTCTCCTGTCACCGAACATCTTCTTAAAAAGGAGAATGTCAAATCCGTATGTCTCAAGGAGTCTTTCAAACCCTGGATATTGATATTGGATCAACATGGAATTGACCAAAATGGTTTCTCCATGCAGATATGTTCGAGTATCAACAAATACCTTGTACCTCGGGTATAGATGGTATATAAGATAACCACCCCAACCAGATGGATTGTAGAGCCTACCAGAGAGATTCGTGGCTTTCAATATTCTAACGGGAACGTCAGGGTAGTTCTCGATCTGTATTTCATGTTTTAGGTTGTACGGTATCCTCGTATAGCATTCATTCATCCAGTAGAGACAAGCAATAATCACCCCCGCACCTACCATTATAAAGCTTATAAAGGTTGTCACCCTTGGCCTTTCCGGCAGCCCTCTATTCTCCACGTAAATGGTTCCGTACTTTACAATTAAGAGTACTGGAACAAAAAGGAGCCATGCAAATCGTGCTGCGGTTATAGCCAAATAGATCGTCAAGAGCCCTATCAGTATGTCCCCAATACTCCATCGTATTCTTCTTGTGTATGACCCGATCAATACTGTGAGGAAGCATGCAATAATCCCACTTACAAGCCCTTTCATAATGCACGGGAACGCCAACACCCCACCCGTAATGAATCTGAACAACCGTCTCTGCAAACAGATGAAAATTGGTTGCCACTCTTGAATGTACTGCTTGACAACAGGGGTTGCTCCAAAAACGTATCCGTATATATGGTATCCGTAAGGATTGATAATGGACCCTATTAGAAATAACAGGAAGAGAACGTTAGGATTGAAAGGGAGTTCCGTGATTCTGAACCAACTGGTTATACCACGAACCTTCGTAACCATGCGGGCAAATGACAGTATTGCAACAATGACTCCTGCAAACAACATAAAAGGGTGTAAATTAATCCATAAAACACATAGAAGAAAAAAGATTGCGTAATCAACATGCTTGAATCTCTTACGCGTTCTCGTAAACCACGTGTAGACGAAGGTAAAAAATAGAATTGAAAACAGTTCCGGCCTTATTAGGTAACGGGTTCGGAATAGATATGCCGTGACCAGAAGTACAAGAAGTGCAACAAGGAACCGGTTTGAGATTTGAAATGCCGTCCAAAACACGAATGATAGAGCAGCCATCATCAACAAGACACGCATAACACGAAGCCCAGTAAACCCGAATTCGTTGTAAACAAGATATAGTACAATTTGCGAAAGCCATTCACAAAGTATGACGGGTTTTCCCTTGGTTGTATACGAGAACGGATCAGATATAGGGAGGGTATAGTCGTTTTGAACTATGTATTCACCCATCTTAAGGTGAAGCCAAATATCACTGGAAAAGATCGGCTTGTAGAAGATTCCGGAAAGGCTTAATATGATTAGGATAAATACCAGAACTTCTTTCTTGCTCAGTGAGACTGATCGGCTCATCCGTTGTCAATCCTGGTGATTAACCCTTGATCGGGCAGGATCATTATTTTTACAAATCTTTAACACTACGGCTGCGTTTCATGGCTAACTATCTGAAATTCGTCCTAAATTATCTAAGATGGTTATTTCTAATGTTATTCCGGCCAAAGCTTGTCCTCGACCCCGATCGGGGGCGGGAATCCAGTGTGTTTTCAACGGGGTTGGGATTTTGGATGACGCTTCCTGACCGTGTCAGGAACAGGCTTCGCTGGCATGACGTCGAAAAGTGACGCTGTAGATTAATTTAGGGCTCCAAACCCTTCTCCAAAATTTCAAACTCCGATGCAACTATACAAGTCCATCACTCAACATACCCTTTAGATCTCAAAAATTTAAGTACCTCCTCAGCAGCCAACTGGTGCCCCTCCTTTGTCCAATGAACATCGTGTTTGAAAAACAGCGAGACCTTGTGTCCGCGCTCCTTGAAGTACGGATATAGATCAAGTATCGGTATCTTTTCCAGTCGAGCAAAGGCTCAAATCACCCTTTGAGGCAAAAGGGTATCAACCCGGGTCGCAGACACATCAGGAGGCGAAAAACGGGCTCGAAAAATAGCCTCAGGTAATAAGACTTGTTCCTTGAACGGCACAATGACCAACAAGAATTTCGCTCCGTTTTTATTAGCCATTGAACGTATCTCAGAGATCAATTTTAAGGTCAGAATATGCAGTTTTTTTCATAGAATCTTATGTCAAATATGGAAAACCGGCTCTGCCTATTTAACGACCTACCAATCTCGACCATGTTTTTAAGACGGTAAAATCTAGTAACTATAAAGCTGGAAAAAAGGCCCTTCGTGAGATTGTCTGGGACAGGAACGTTTGTCAGGTTAAGACTCCCGTCGGAGCTGAGAACAAATTTCGGCTTAATGAATCCCACCATTAACCGAAAAAAGGTTGGTGGTATAAAGATCATCTAAGAATAGCACTAGACATACTATGTCCGGGCTGTACTTCAAGGCTTTTTCTTTAAATACGACAAATTCCTGGTCAGTACAGTAGCCCCAAATCTCCATATTAATAATCCCATAGTTATTAGGAACTCTTTCTTTGATCCTGTCTGTAAACCTGAAACGTCTGTCAATGCCATAACCTATTCGTAATAGAATCATTACCGTCCTTAAAAATATCCACAAACTTAAACTTTCTAAAAAAATGGCTGGCGCTTTGGAAGATGTTATATCACATATGCCATAGCCAAGGATCATAATGTCGGGATGATATAATATAGCTTTTGTTCTTAGCACCTCGAATTCTTGATCTATTCCATCGCTATACACTCCAAGATTTAATACTTCATATTCTTTTGGGCTGTTACTATTTCCGGTCTGGTGAGAGGCCCCGCTGCCATAGAATCACCTATACAGTTAAGTCCTGCAACAGCCTCTTCTTCCTCTTTCGCATAATCACAATCCGCTCTTATTCCAACAGGATTGGTGATCCTACCTCCATTGAAAACAATTCTCCCTAAATTCATTGATTAATGTCTTGTTATGGGAAGCCTTCAAATAGGTTATTCCGTTTTTCCCTATCATCTCTGTGTAAATCGACTCTACTCCTTGGAGATACCGGACATACCTCTATAAAACAAACATCAAGAATAGTATTAGTACGTCGATATTCATGTAATTCGCGAGAATACTGTTTTTCTTAGAATCGTTTCCGCAATTATTACACCTCTACATAATTATTTGATTTTTAGATCGTTTAACAACACTCCTATGTGTCCTTAGAAGATACCATCCAGTCAATGTCATATAGAGAATAACAGCCACGATGGATATCCATTTCCCTACCTGAAATGTTAGTGGCACGTATTCAACTCGAATCCTGTGATGTCCTCCTGACAGCGGGATGGCACGAAGGATGTAGTTTGCAGGCATAACGTCATACCTTTTTTGGGTGCTCCCCGGCAAGGCCTTGGCACGCCATCCGTTGCTATATACATCAGTGATCAACAGGATTGAGGGATGAGGGAGATCAGCTTCAATAACAAGATAGTCTGTGGATGACGCAACAACCGTTGCAGCCCCCTTTTCCTTTGATATAACGGGTTCAGGGTTCGGGTATGCTTCAAGGATCACCTTTTTGCACGGATCGAACGAGGCATCCTCCATCATATTGAGAATACGATTACGGTCCTTTATGACAATATAATCCTGAATCAACTGAAGATGGGGCATAATGTTCTTCTCCTCTATAATTCCGATCTTGCCTCCTGAAGGAATAAATGCAAAGCGGCATCTTAGCATCCTGTACAGTGGATGAAATCGAGAAAACTTAACATATTGAGTCGCCTCGTCAGGAGAATACCCCTGAGTAAAGGTCATGAACTCTGCGTAACGTCTCAACACGACAGAATCGTAACCCCAAATATCCTCCATGCGTATAATCATCGCACTATTCGGCCTCTCGAGGTTCAGAATCCTGTAATCACCAGGATGTTTCGACAAGATTCTTCTGATCTCAGGGACCCGAATAGATTCAATATCAAACGTCAAAAGAGAAACCTTTCCAAAGATAAAGATTTCCAGCATGGCCAGCAGCGCAGTAGCATAGACCATTTTTTGGAAAAACATCGAAAGAAAGAGGATAAGGCATAATAGGAGACAGGTACCAGCTGAAGTCATCAAAGAGTTCGATGCAAAGTAACCTGCCTCTTGAATAAATTGGGGATTCGCGCAGTATCTTGCCGGAAGATATGATTCATGTGTGGAATGTACTGCATGCATGATTTCCTGCCACAGGCCTGCCGAGTCTGTCGAGTTTGCTGAATACCGAATATATGCCCCCACAGTTCCAACAAATAGACCAAAAACCAGAATCGCGAGGATCGTTCTTCGACGAATATCCCTCCGTCTTATAAGGTTATCAAGACCGATGCCTGCAAGCATTGTGATGAAAAGAGATGCCTGAAAGATAAACTTTGAGTAGCCACGAAACCTATCGAAGCCGGGGATCCAGGTATAAAGAAATCCAAATAATGGCGTGTATGCACCCAAGGCAAGCAAAACCAGGAACACAACCATGCTCAGTGAAAACCGACGGGCATTTCGCTCTCCGTAGATACAACCATATGTTGCTAGAATGAGTCCTGTCATGCCTACAAAGATCGACATCTCCCACAGATACCAGCGTCCCCAATAGGGTAAGTCCGTACCATTCCCGAAGAAGTACGGCGCCAGAAATGTGATAAGGTTTTCAGGAGGAAATGAAAACCTAGAGGCAAATTCAAAGCTAAGGCCACGGCCTCGAATACTCTCTGCTGCTACTTGAATCCCGGTCAATACTTGAACTGCCCCTAAAGCACTGGCGCCAGCGTACATACTGAGAAACCCGAGACCTATTACTGTCCGTTTATCAGCCGTGAAAACGCAAAACCCACAATAGATCGCACCGGCAATGGCAGTGAAGAACACATGCTGCGGATATCCGGCAAGTACCTGCATAGTGACGGCAAACATGCCAGTGATACACCATCCCAATGAACGTTTCTCAAATAATCCATCGATTGAGAGGAAGACAAGGGGTGCCCATGTCATGGTGCAAAGATGAGGGAGGTGGCCAGCTTGAACATGCATGAAGTAGGCTCCGCAGAACATTAACAAGACCGACGAAAGGAGGGAAGCTAGTAGGTGTAACCCGCGATGGGAGGACCACAGGTACATAAAAATGCCGATAAGAAATACATGGAGCGCTATACTGAAATTAATCGCCTTTGAGAGTGGCAATATCAGATAGAGAACGTTCGGAGGGTAGA
Organism: Desulfobacterales bacterium; assembly: GCA_012961955.1. Classification (GTDB taxonomy): domain Bacteria; phylum Desulfobacterota; class Desulfobacteria; order Desulfobacterales; family DTYH01; genus DTYH01. The sequence continues at coordinate 10,662 of DTYH01000162.1, forward strand.
GCAATGCCGACTGAAATCCTCCGAGAAAGGGGGTTCCTGAAAAGATGTGTGGATTCCATAGTGCAAGATTTCCGTGCTTTAGATGACTGAACCCAAACTCCCTCCAGTAGGCAAATTGCTCAAATACGTCAGCATGCGCCCTTGACAAGACAATTCCCCCAGTTGAAAAGAGAACGTTAGCAAACATAGCTATCGTTATGCCCAGGAGAAAAGTGATTGGAAGAAGGAGTGAAATCCTGGGCTTAACCCCCTGCCCCCTGTCTTTTACCGAGTACAATCCGAACATCTTCGTTTTTTCGTCCTTGCAACAGCTCAGTATTGTCTTCATCACCCATAGCCAGGTTCCTGGGGATACGTACGTCAGGTCTGCCTATCTGTCTCTAATACCAAACTCTTGCCCATCATTCCTCACCTCTTGCTCCTCGCCTAAATACCCTTTTCCGTCCCCAGATGATAAACCAGAGAGAACAAACTAATGTCAACAGAGATATTATTCCTCCTATCCGAAAAGACCGTGACACGAATCGCAATTCTATCTCATGCCTTCCATGCTCCAGTGGAATAACACGAAACAAGTAATTGCCGCAAAGGATTGGCACCTCTCTTCCATCTACCTCTGCTTTCCAACCAGGATAGAATATCTCGCTTAAAACGAGATAGCACGATTGATTGGCTGAGGTCCTAACTCGAATGCTCTCATTATCATAATATATAATAGAGCATGAACCCTCAAAATCCTCCTCGTCTTTCTCCATCAGCACGAATTCTTGATACCTGGGTTCAAGTACCACCATCTTAAGGGGATCAAACTCATCGCTCGTCATAAAATCGAGGATTTCATTAGATGGTCTGACTACCGCCTTCCTGACTAGGATTGCCCTTGGAAGGTAGGTATCCAGCACAGCTATGTGTTTACCCTCCACTACATACCTTAGGTTTAGCATCTTCAGAAACCTGTGATTGTGGTCACTAATAAAAGAAGTTGTCACCACATGTTTTTCGGCCGGTAGCCCCTGACTCGCCTCCAAGTAAAGAATATATCGCTTAAGGATAAGCGGGTCGTATCCACCTATACATGGAAAGCGATAGAGGAGACCATCATTCGGTAAAAATATGCTTTTTGATATCAGTACCCTGCCTGGTCCAGTGTCGTATCTGATTCGGTCGATGAGAGCCTGCTTTTCTTCGGAAGTTGTGAATCTGTAAGGCTTGATGAACTGGAGAGAATATAGCCCCATATCCACCATTACCATAGCCAAGACCGCAATCTTGAAGAGGGTTTTGCTTATCTTTTTTTTGTGGAACAGTATCAGGAGCACAACTGACACAAGAAAGAGCAATGCAGACCTGTTAACTGAAAAGACAATCTTTTCAGGAATCCTTTGGACACAGGCAGGATCTATGGGCTCCTCAGCAAACGTCTTGAATAGGTAGAAAAAAAATTTATAAGGAAAGAGATGCATGGTAAGAGTGAACAAAAGGAGAATGATCCCTGCGATAATAAGAAATTCCCTTAAACCTTTTTTGAATGTTAAAGACTCCTCTGCGTTCTGAAGGGAAATTCCTGACAATACAGCAACGCCAAAAACATACAGAAATAAGATCTGGGCAGGAACACGAAGGCTATGAAATCCTGGTAATCTATAGAAAAGAGGATACAATGGATTATACTTACCCAACGATAGAAACAAGGCCAAAAGAATAAGCCCGGCAAAGAAACGTTGAATATTACGGAGGTCACGTGCACTTGAGGTTGAGGCGAATATGAGACAAAGCGGGAATACGCCGACATAACCACACGTCTCCCAAAAATACCAATCCCTGGGGCTCAACCAGTAGGTTTGATCAACAGTGTTTCCAAAGATGTCAGGGATCAAAAACGACAGGAACATCTTGGGGTGGAGAGAGTCAATAGTTGCAAACCAGCAGCTTACTCCCCTAGCCCGAGTAGATAGCCTTACAAATTCCAGGGTTGGGAGGATTTGAATAGCAGCAATGGCAAAACCTGCGGATACTACGACTACTGAGCCAATGAATATTCTAAGTGCGTTATCGATGTTTCGAACTCTGATGGAAACCCCTATGTGGAGAATCCCGAATGCTAACAGACCCAAGATTGTATAGAATGCAATCTGAGGGAATCCTCCAAGGATCTGAATTCCAAGGAATAGACCTGCAAATACTGCCCAGCCGAAGGATCTTGTCTTAAGGAATTTATAAAAAAAACAAAATATGAGAGGTATCCAGACATAATTTTGGACAAATGAGAGATGACCGGCATAAAGGTGCGCCATAAAAAACCCATTATAGGTAAAGATAATGGCAGCAAGGAAAGCGCCCCACTTATCTACAGAAAGAGAGCGCACAAAGGCATACATGAATAGTATGCCGAGGATGCAGTGGAATACGATGGTAAAACCGTAAGCGTATTCAGCTGGAATGAGATAGAACAGGAAGCCGAACGGATAGAATACCGAGGCTTGAATATTTGCAATGAGGGGTGTTCCAGAAAATTGGTATGGATTCCAGAGGGGAAGCGTGCCGTGAACAAGGACATAATCCCGTACAAACTTCTTTACGGGATAAAAATACAGTACATAGTCTGAGCCAAAAAGAGCTCTTCCTGTAAGAATTACCTTACCAAAAAAGATCAATACAGATATGGCGAGGAGAAAGATGGGAACCATTTCGAATAATCTTTGTCTGGCTACACTCATTGTGTTATATCGTTAACTAAGAGGTCGGCCTCGGCGTAAAATAGAAATATCTCCCCACCTTGTTTAGCCGGCAATACACAAAAACGGATTGTATAAGAGAGTCCGATGGCCTCTCAACCTCTCTGTTCGGATACTGATCCTCCCGTAACACGATAAGGTCAGAATACCTTTCCTTAATCTTATTTAACATCGGCTTGACACTCAGGACTCCACTATTCCACAAAATCTTATATGGATAAAGATCATTCATGACCGCATCCTGTTGAAATTCAAAAATAAATTGAGAACAGACAAGATTAAGGATTTTACGATTTCCAGGTCGAAAGTCTCTGATTTCCCTTTTTACCTGATCAGAATACCTGACCATCCCCAGATCGTTCTCAGATTTTGTAAAAGAATAGTCAGGTCTTTTTGCAAACGCAAATTCCACTACTAAAGAGATGCTGAGCAGCCCAAGAAGTACAAGAAAAAACGTAGATGTCTTCGCCGAATAGATCCTTTTTGTAAGAAAAACCAGCCAAAACAGGCTCAAAAAAAATATATCGCACTTGCCCCCCTACCTTGCCCACCGTTATTATCAGCACCGATACAGAAAAAATAAAATACATAAAATAAGGGGACTCTATGATAATCCTCTACCGTTTCGATCCGAAAAGGTAAAATGAAGGCGTAATTACAGAAAACAAAAAAGACAAAAAAGAAGCTGCTTAAGCATATGGGCCCAATTTCTAATAAAATATTCCCAGAACACCGGATTTCTCGGAACAACAAAGACACTGAACCAAAACCCGTCCCCCCAGTAATAATGAGCAAAGATGGCAAAAAGTGTGGACAAAAAAAGACGACGTCCCAAACAGGAAAGCATCTGCCCGTACTCTTATAAGGAGATAGGAAAGACGTGAACCTGTTGCGGTCATGAAGGACTCTTTGCAAGTAAATCCGACAAAACAACACACAAGGAAACAAGGATGCTTTTCCAAGGTGTCTCATTGTTCTTTTCGGCCAAGATAACGGCTAGCCCAGAAAAAAAGAACCATGGAATCATTTCTAAAATAAGCGGTGCGGGAAACGATCGCGCAATTGAGAAAAAAAGCAAGCCACAGCAAGTATGGAGACAAGGAGATTCTCGTGAAGTTTGTAAGGAAAAAGGAGGTAAAATGCCGACAGAATCATGAAAACCATGGCGACTTTTCTACCTGTAATGAACTTGTTATTCTGTTGCTGGGGGGAAGCCAGCCACCAAGAAGTGATAAGCAGGTGTGTAATTAGTTAATATAAATTAGGGATTACTGTAATTAGCTGGACCGTATAAGTTCTTACCCTTTTGTATTGCGCTAATTGTACAGAGGTTAAGAGTTTCAAAAGTTGGGTCAAAAGGAGCGGAAAGGTGATCCCTTGCCCTACAAAACACCCTGCTTAAGGAAGTGATAATGACTATTATATAGACAACCAATACAATTCTATCGGCTGGCATCTGTATTCCCTTTCCACTTTTGAAGGATCAACAAAAAAGACACCCCGAAAGGAAAACTCAGGAATTGAAGACAACAAATCTCAGAGGTAAATAGGAAGGTTAGCAGAGCATTAAGCCATCGCGGTATACGCATAAAAAAATCAGAGCGGACAACCTGTTTCTTTGAAAAGAGTCTTTTTAACTTTCTCACTACCAGGATTGGGAGAATAAGAGCTGTGTTATAATAGCTGCTCTTTATCACCTTACAGTTGAGTTGATCAACCTTCTCAAGCAACCGATTCCGCGTGTAGCGTCGTCTGTGGTGCAGGGCGTCATCATGAACGCTCCACAACACGTTAAAGGCTGGTACCGTGATGATGATATGCCCCCCAGGTTTGCAAACCCGCACCAACTCCTTTATTAGGAAAAAATCATTGTCAACGTGTTCGAGGACGTCAAGGCACGTGATTGCTGAGAAACTATTATTCCTGAATGCAATGGGTGCATTGGCATCTGATCTTACAACAAGTTTTAGGTCTCTTCGACCCAAGAATTGGATTGCCTCTGGTGAGAGTTCCATACCGTATGCTGTTCCAAAGCCTGACAGGAGTTTCAGTATGATTCCGGTGCCACACCCGATGTCGAGTATGTTTCTCTCCTTAGTACCCTTTGCATAGAGTCGTCTTAGGATACTTTTTATCAGAAACTGTTTCCCAACAAACCACCAATGGGTTTGTTCGATCTGGTACATAATTGCGTATTCATCGTTTTCCATAGATTTATGAGTTATACCCCCACTCCCGACCAACAAGCGTCCCAATGGTAACTGTTTGACCGGTGAGGTTTTTTCTTTGGCCTGTGGACAGTTACCCTCACGTTTAACTGTACCGGAAAGACTAGCCTTTTGATGTGTTGAGCATCAAAAACTCTTCAGCAGTTGCATCGTCTGTCTTTTTACGGACCTTTTGCTATCCGTCATCGGGATGAGTCATAAATGATAATAATTCGCAAAATAGTAGTAATATACACGAAAGATTTCAATAAGTGTTCCTATTGAGTCTCTACTCACTCTCACCTTAGAATCGAAGGAATGATACCAATCAACAGGTATTTCTCTTATAGTGTATCCGAGTTTCTGGGCAAGAAAGATAATCTCTGCATCATAGCCCCACCTTTCAATCCTTGATCGAGAAAATATGTCAAAAGCAGCCTTTCTTTCAAAGCCTTTTAACCCGCATGTAATATCAGAGACTCTCAAGCCAAGGACGAGTTTTGCGAACCTTCTAAATACCTCCCCCAGAAACTCCCGAAGCGGATTCTCACGCACCTTAAAAGACGACCCAGGGAGATGCCTGGATCCGATCACAACGGGGGTACTGGCTTCCAGATGTTTTAAACATCTGCCGATAAACTTGACCGGTACAGCAAGATCGGCATCAGTAAAAATGACGCATCTCCCGAGCGCATCCAGAACGCCCGTTCTTACTGCATACCCTTTCCCACGGTTTACATGACAGCTTATCAAGCGTACATGCGAATTTCTATTGACAATACTGTTACAGATAGCTCCTGTGGAATCGGTGCTGCCATCATTGACAAGTATCATTTCATACCTCAACTGTAATCTTCTCAAATAGTCATCTAAGATCTCAAAATTGGGTTCTATACAAACTGACTCATTGTAGAGGGGAATTACAATAGACAACTCCGGATAGTATTGTTGCAGGTACATGCTTATTGGAGCCCTCTTGTGGTCATAAATCTAATCAGTTTTTTCTGTTTTGGATTTAGCGATAGGGATTTCTTAAACGCTTCTTTTGCCTCGCTACGTCTACCAATTTCCAAATACATCAGCCCCAAATTATTATAAGTACCAAATTCTTTTGGATTGGCAGCGATCGATTTCTTGAATGCCTCAATTGCCTTATCAATATCTCCTATCTTAGCATAATAGTATCCCCATGTATCGTATAGCATGCCAACGTCCGTTGCATTCCTTGAATAGATTCTCAATTCAGCCAACGCCTCTTTATACATCTTCATGTCAGTGTACAAAACGGCAAGGTCTCTGTGGAGGACTTTATCATTAGTGCCAATACTTGAGGCCTTTCTTAGAAGTCCTATTCCTAGTGATTTTTGCCCCATAAATACCATCTCTCTCCCCATCTTAAAGAAAAAGTAACACGTAACCGATCTATTCATATAGTCTCGATAAAACGAGCCATTCATGCTCTCTGCTACATAATAAGGCCACGGATTGGTCTCTTCCTGAAGTGCTGCCTCGAACCTCTCAGGAGTTACAGCCCTGCATGTGAGGCCGTGTGGAATCAGGTCAAATCCTCGGTCTAAGGCAACCCTATCGTTAAATAATGCCATATAGACATTCTTCCTGGTCCTTACTAATTCTTCTTCTATGATGTACCTCAGCTCTTCCCACTTGCCGAAAAAAGCGTGTCCCCCTTTGTACAGGAATGGCATCTTAAAAAACAGATTGTGACGGTCGTATATCTGGAGGTCAGGCCGAGCATTTTCCACCAGTCTGAGATAGGTGATTGGAAAGAGTATGTTATCCCCCGCAATAATCAGGGTAGCGCCTCCTGAAGCACTTCTTAATATATTTATCCCATATTCGTACGCAGTGTAGTTTGTATGTTGGTCATTCCTGTACAGATTCATGCTTAGCAGAAGTACTGGTAAGAGTAAAAAACCGGGCTTAAGGCACAGTATCCAGATACGGTTCAAGGGTTCACAAGCGAATTGGTATTTCAATATATTTGCCATTCCCTTGCCAATAAGAATTGCCACTACGATCGAGGTCGGAATCTCGAAAGGGGTGATCTCTAAAGAGATGATATTCAGAAATATGGTATAAACCAGATCAAAAAGGATTATAAGGGCCCAAAATATCTTCCACTTCAAGCCTTTCTCACTGATCCATCCAACGGCTGCAAAGATCCAGAATATGTTGAATTGTAGGTACATCTCTCTGACGGCCCCCAAAAACCGTGTGCCATATGTTGCCCAGGGCCTTCCAAACACATAAGCGTGTCGATGCGCGCTGGCACTCACGTGGTTGATGAATCGCCACAACGTATCAGGATCTCCCCAGTGAATGGCAGCCCCTGCATGCGTTCTAATTGGAAGATAGATGTAGACAGAAAGGCCAACGACAAAGAAAAAGGTTAACAGTAAAATATCTCTAACATTCAACACGGTTCTGCGGTCCGATAATATAATAAAGGTAAATACCGCAGGAGCTAACATTATGATCTGCAAGTGGTTTCCAAAACTGAGCCCAACTATGAATGCAAACACAAGTAGCCTATCGCGGGATATGGTCTCATGCCACCAGCAGAGCAGTGTTATGATAAGAGCAACAAAAAAGGCGTGGAAAGTGTAGACCTCCGCGCAGCATGCTTGTGACCAGAGGTTTACAGAAAAGGCAAGCAACAGCGATGCAGAAAATGCGGCCACCTTAGAACCTGTGCTTTTGATAATAATCCTGTAGGTCAGCCAGACGGTAAGGCTAGCAAAAAAAGCGGACATGACGTTCAAACGTAAGGCCACATTTCCAACAGGAATCAGCGCGAATATCTTGCCGATCAAGGCATATAGGGGATAGCCTGAGTTGTGGGCATTACCAAGGCAAAAAGCGGATGCGATGAATTCACCACTGTCGCCCGCATAGACGGTCGGGGACGTGGTAAATAAGTATGTTAGGAAACTAATTTCGAAAACCGACAGACCTATCAAGGACTCGTGGTCTCTATGTTCGTTAGTCTCAGTGTATAACATCATCCCCGCCCGCCTCTCTTGATCGCTCGTCATGGGGGCAGATCAGGATCTGCACGCAAGGACCGTTGGAAGTAGTTGCAATCTACTATCTTTACAGGTGTGACTTTATCTGTTATTAACGAAATAATGTGGTCATTACGAAGGAAAATCATGCACCATGAAAGAGTTGGCCCAAACTGGATGCGTTATTAACACAAAAAAGGACTCATTACAAAGGAAAAGAGTATCTACCAAGGACCTCCTGACCGTCTTGGCTCTTGTTGCTGCATCGTTTCTAATATATGCGAACACGCTTCAGGGAGATTTTGTATGGGACGATAGGGCCCTGTTTGTGGAGCATTTCAACGTCTGGCAATGGAAGAATCTCAAGCAGTTAGTCACCTCTCAGGATAACCTGTTTGTAGGCCGATATACCGGCTACTACCGGCCATTTCCCAACCTGACCTTCCTCCTGGACCGATATCTCTGGGATCAAAACCCCGCAGGGTATCACCTGACCAATATAATCTTCCATGTCCTTGCAACACTCTGTGTATACTGGATGGCTGTTATCCTTTTTAAGCAACGGGGGCTCGCATTTTTGGGCGCGTTATGTTTTGCATGGCATCCCGTGCATACGGAGGATGTTGCCTGGATCAATGGTCGAAACAACGTTATCTCAAGCCTTTTCTACATCCTTTCTTTTATTCTCTACGTTAAGTACGTAAAAAATGAAAAATCTAAGGCCAGGTATTACTGGCTATCCCTTCTTTCCTTTTCGCTCTCTCTTTTTAGCAAAGAGTATGCCCTCACATTTCCTCTTATTGTGGCTTGCCGCGAATGGACTCTCCGGTGTACAAGCTTAAAGGAAAGGGTTTCGAGAATTGCCAATAGAACATCCCCATACATTATTATTATCCTGTTATATCTCCTTGTAAGGTCGATGGTACTCCCGGCCCATGGTATAAAATTCATGCACTGGGATACTTTTTGGATGAGGGTTCTTACGCTCCCTAAGACGTTTGTGATTTATCTAAGGCTACTCATTCTTCCTTCTAATCTCTCGGTCCATCACGAGACCACGCTTATTACATCGATACTTGACCCTATGCTCTGGATAGGATTGGCGGTTTCTGCGTGTTATGGTGCCATACTCTATTATGTGTATTCATACTCAAAAGCATCTTTTCTGATGCTTGCATGGATCATTCTTACACTGACACCGGTCCTTAACATTATTCCGCTCTCAGATGATGGCAGATTCGTAGCTGAGCGCTATCTCTATCTACCGTCAGCGGGTTTTTCCATCATCGTAGGTCAGTTGGTCGTACGCTTCTGGCATATATGGCGCAGCCGAAAGGAAAAGCTGGTATCCGTCCTTCCTTTTCTTTTCGGATGTCTGTTACTCGAATGGTACGCATTCGGGACCCTCAACAGAAACCTATCCTGGCGAAGCGAACTTGCCTTATGGAAAGACGCAGTAGCCAAAAGGCCCATCTCCTACAGGCCGTACTTCAATCTCGCTGTTGCTTACAGGAATGCAAAAAAATATGAGGCTGCTGTTGAGATGTTTGAAAGGGCCTATTGGATGGCCTCGAGGCCCGAAGACAGAGGGCTTATCCTTAGCAATATCGCTAATGTTTATTACGCCATGAAGGTATACGATATTGCTGAGGCACGCCTTAAGGAAGCCATTTCCCTGTCACCAGGGAATGATGGGATTTACAATCTGCTAGGAAACGTGTATTTCATGGAACATAATTTTACAAAGGCGCTTGAACAGTACATGAAGTCCGTGGAGATTAATCCAACAAATAAGGATGCTCTGATAAATATTGGTATGACATATTTTAAGATGGGAAAGATAAACGAAACAATTGAACATCTTCAAAGGGTTAAATCTATGATTCCCGATGACGGGAGGCTCTATTACTATTTAGGTTCGGCCTATGATATGAATGGCATGTATAATGAGGCTGCAATATGTTATGCTATCTATCTGAAGCTTTTACCATATGATCTAAACCATCAACGGATTGCTATCCGTCTGAGGAGAATGGAAGCAGCCCCTTGAGTTCGAAGCTGCTTCCATCAATGACTGGCAATTATTTCTAGCCATAGTCAAAAATAGTAAGGAGCATACTAGCTACTGCTGCCGGTTGAACCATCATCAACAACACTGAAGGTATAATCACCACTGGCATGTTTGGCAGTTATTGTAAATACATCAGCGCCAGAGGCTGCAACATGTGTTTCAACATTCGCAGTGCTCCTGAAACCACCTAGAGACAAAGCGGCATCGTCTATTGAAACACCTGGATGATCCGTTAGATAGGCCATTGCTGCTGTGTAGGCGTTCTTCACATCTGACTGGGCCGCCTTTTCATACGCCCGTTTCCGATAGCTGATAAAGTTCGGTATAGCAATGGCTGCCAGGATACCGATGATGGCAATAACGATCATCAGCTCAATCAGGGTAAAACCTTTTTCGTCCTTTTTTCTGAGTCTTTGTAACATATTAAGTCCCCTCCTCAGTAATTTTTGTTTATGTTTACAAATTGGCGCCAATCAAATCTTTATCATTGCTTACCCGTCAACCACCTCCCCTCTTACTTGATATTTGTCAAATAAAAAGCAAAAATCGTACCGTAGCTAACGAAAAGTAGATAGAAACTCTGTAACCTGTTGATAATTTAGGGGGTATGATACAAAAGTCATGCTGCTACAGATGAATAAGTTTTAGTCACTTGACATGACTAAGATGACAAAAATTGTCATATCCCTTACAAATTTTGCAAAATCTCGAAGAAAGAAAGATAACAAGCTGTTAGGATTTGATAAATCCGCCCAGCCCCCAGGCTAGGCGATACAATAGACAGGCAACTATCGATCTCTGGTCTCCGACCCTTTATCCCCAATCCCCAGCTTTTCCATTCGGTACCTTAGTGACCGAAGGCGTATACCGAGAAGCTCAGCAGACTTCTGTTTCGATCCACCGGTTATCTCCAAGGCACTTGTAATATACCCCCCTTTTTCTATTTCAGCCAGCACCTCATCCAGGTTTATGCCAGCAGGGGTTACTTCAAGCCGTGGACGGCTCTCTTTTACCACCCCTTTCCGATACAGAGAGAGCCAGGCTTTCAGGCAATATAATTTGGTAGTAGAGAGCGCCACACTTCGCTCAATCATATTTTCAAGCTCCCGAACATTGCCCGGAAAATCGTACCTACTGAGAAGATCGAGAGCATAAGACGAGAGTTTGTTTATCGATTTCCCGATCTCATTCGAGTACTTTTCCAAAAAATGTTGAGCGAAAGCGGGGATATCTTCTTTTCTCTCTCTCTCAAGGGCGGGACCCTGATATGGATAACATTCAATCGATAATATAAGTCTTCTCTAAAGTTACCTGCGATAACCTCATCTTCCAGGTTCTTGTTTGTGGCCGATATAATCCTGATATCCACACCAAGATCGTGTGTTTCTCCTACCGGCTTGAATGCCTTCTCCTGAACTACCCGAAGTATCTTTATTTGAATAGAAGGGGAAAGATCACCTATTTCATCCAAAAAAACAGTGCCACCATTTGCCAGCTCAAACAGACCCCTCTTATCCTCAAGTACTCCAAGTAAACGCACCTTTTCTGTGACCAAAGAGCTCGATCTCCATCAGGGTTTCAGGTATTCCCCCACAGTGGATAATCACAAAGGGTTTATCCTTTCTGTCACTGTTATTGTGGATGGCCCTAGCGATCAATTCTTTTCCAGTTCCGCTCTCCCCACTGATCAATATATTGGCCTTGGTGCTAGGCTACCTGCCTGATCATACCGTATATCTTCATCATCTCAGGGCTATTGCCTATAATAGTCCCAAAATGGCATGTCTCCTTTAACCTAGCGTCTATGACCTTCTTTTCGTGTTCGAGAGTCCCCCTCTCCAGTGCATTCTTGATCGTCTCTCTCAACTCATTAACGTTGAAGGGCTTTGGAATAAAATCGTAAGCTCCGTCACGTACTGCTTCCACAGCAGCCTCAGTCGTGGCAAAAGCCGATATCATTACTGCTACAACCTCTGGCTGGAGCTTTTTTGCAGCCCGTAACACTTGTAGCCCATCTATCTTACGCATCCGTATATCACAAAGCACAAGATCAAAAACGTTTTGCTCAAGCAGATGGATAGCCTCCTCTTCGTCTCGTGCACAAACCACTCCATACCCTTCCCTGGTTAGCATAAGTTCTAAGAATTCCCTCATGCTCAAATCGTCGTCTACGATTAATATATTCGGCATGACTCATCTTTGAATACAATGTTACCCTCTACCATGGTTAAAACCGCTTTTCCTTTTAAATTCCAGCCCTGGAATGGCGTATTGCGGCTCTTCGAGCGAAAGGTATTTGGATCTACAGTGAACCTCTTTTCAGGATCGATAATGGTGAGGTCTGCAGGGGCATCTGGTTTTAGGCCGACATGACCAAGGCTCAGTATCCGGGCGGGATTTATTGACATCTTAGAAACAAGATCAGATATATCCAAGGCTCCACTTTCTACCAGCTTTAATCCTAAAGGGAGGGATGTCTCAAGACCAACAATACCGTTTGCTGCAGCATCGAATTCCAGGTCTTTTTCTATACTACTGTGAGGAGCATGATCTGTAGCTATCACATCAATGGTTCCATCCGCAAGTCCTTCTATTATTGCTTCACGATCCTTAGCTGCCCTTAACGGAGGATTTACTTTGGCCATGGTGCTGTAATCAAGAAGAGCCTCATCAGTCAATGAAAAATAATGAGGCGCTGTTTCAGCCGTAACCCGAACACCTCGAGCCTTAGCCATTCTGATCAGGTCTACCGATTCTGCTGTACTGACATGAGCTATATGGAGCGGAGCATCTGTCAATTCACAAATGGCAATATCCCTTGCAACCATCACCGTTTCCGCAGCATTGGGTATCCCCCGAAGCCCAAGGCGCGTGGCAACAAATCCTTCATTCATTACTCCCTTTGCAGAAAGATAAAGGTCTTCACAGTGGGATATTACCGGAATACCAAACCGCTTTGCATACTCCAAGGCGCGCCTCATTAACCGACTGTTCATTACCGGACGGCCATCGTCAGATACCGCTACCACACCTGCTTCCTTTAACTCACCGTATTCAGCCAAAGCCTCTCCAGAAAGTCCGCAGCTAACCGCCCCAATGGGGTAGACCCTGACCGAACCCGCCTCTTTCGCCTTTTTCAAGATAAAGTCAGTGACAGACCTGTTGTCGTTCACAGGATATGTATTGGGCATACAGCATATGGCCGTGAACCCTCCGTGGGCAGCTGCCAGGCAACCAGACCTAATCGTTTCTTTATACTCGTGGCCAGGTTCGCGAAGGTGTGTATGCATGTCAATAAGTCCTGGCACCACCCATTTCCCCGAGGCGTCAATAACTTTGACTTCGCGTTCTTTGAGATCATTCCCCTGTCCGCTTTTTCCTCTTTTTTGTACTGGATCACAGATATCAACAATCCTGCCATCCTCTATCAGTATATCCTTCAATCCATCGATACCAGTCTCTGGATCAATGATCCGCCCACCCTTAATCAGCAAAGGCATTCTAAACACCCCCGCGGGAAAATTATGAGTGAAAAGGAATCATGAACAGCATTGTGGTGTTCTCCTCAGTCATTCTGGACGTGTTTTATGTTTTTGTCATTCTGAACGGAGCTAAGCCGACTCAAGAATCTCCTGAGATGCTTCGCTTGCGCTCGGCATGACGGCCCTCTTCACTTTCCACTCTTCACTTTTCACTCCTTAACCCGGTTACAGACAAGATAGAGCAGGGCCATTCGCAAGGCGACACCGTTTGCAACCTGTTCCAATATAACCGAATGCGGCCCATCTGCCACCTCGGGAGATATCTCAACACCACGATTTAGAGGCCCAGGGTGCATAATGAGCACGTCATCTTTTGCTCGGGACAGACTGTCTCTATCCAACCCGTAGAGCCGGGCATACTCTCTCTCCGAGGGAAAAAGAAAAGTCTCCTGTCGCTCTTTCTGGATGCGGAGCACCATTATCACGTCAGCATTAGAAATGGCCTCATCAGGATCAAATGTCACTTTGGCCCCCATCCTTTCTATCCCTTTAGGAATCATCGTGGGAGGACCAGTCAATATCACCTCAGAGCCCATCTTTGTAAAACCGACAATGTTTGATCTTGCCACGCGGCTGTGCGCAATATCTCCAATGATGCTAATTCGCAGCCCATCGAGTCGTCCTTTCTTTTCCTTCACAGTCATCAAGTCAAGCAGAGCCTGCGTTGGATGGGCGTGCATTCCATCCCCGGCATTGATTATGGAGGACTGAACCAATTTGGCAAGCATATGCGGCACCCCTGACGCATTGTGCCGAATCACAATTACGTCAGGATTCATAGCCTCCAGATTCTTAGCCGTGTCAAAGAGTGTCTCTCCTTTTACCATACTGCTTGTGGAACCAGAAAGACTGACCGTGTCTGCACTCAGCCTTTTGGCTGCAACCTCAAACGAGGTCCTTGTCCGGGTGCTCGGTTCATAAAAAAAGAGTACGATGGTTTTTCCTCGCAGGGTTGGAACCTTCTTAATAGAACGGGTAGATATCTCTTTAAGGGATTCCGCAGTATTAAGGATAAATTCTATCTCCTCAACACTTAGGGATTCCATATCTAGGATATCTTTCCTTGTAAAATTCATAAATCGCAAAAAAAAACCTTAACCCCGAAAAGGAAAAAGTTTTTCAAACATAACGAATGCCATGATTATGGACTATATCTTTTATGATTAACACTTTACAGCCTGCCAAGTCAAGACCAAAAAAGACCCCTTCAGTGGAGTATCTTTCCCAACCTATTCCACCGTACATCAAACCTTTCCTTATCCCATGACCAGTAGATAATAAAGGCCTTACCCCTTATTGCAGAGAAGTCCACAACCCCCCAGAATCTGCTGTCATAGCTATGATCTCGATTGTCACCCATGACAAAGAAGGAATGGGGAGGAATTTTCATCGGCCCAAAATTATCACGCGGCCTGATCGACTTAGGCATAATGAAGGGATCTGAATACATCCCGTAAGGGTCATTAAATGGTCTGTTATTAATAAATATCTTCTTGTCTTTGATCATTAGGAGATCACCAGGCAATCCAATAATTCTCTTGATGAAATCCTTGTTTGGGTCTTCCGGAAATTTAAATACAATAATATCTCCTCTCTTCGGCTGTTTGATAGAGATTATTGGCTCGCTTACAAAAGGTATCCTGATCCCATAAATAAACTTATTTACTAGGATATGATCTCCAATCAACAGTGTGGGCTCCATTGACCCTGAAGGAATCTTGAATGCCTGTACCACAAAAGTCCGGATAAAAAGAGCTAAGATAACGGCAATTAGAATTGCCTCTACATATTCTCTCAGAACACCCTTTTTAGTATCCTTTTCTGGATAGCTATCCGATTTCAAAACGTTTAACATTCTATTTCAAAAGTCAGTCTATTCTCCCTAGTACCGGTTGTAAGAATTGAAAGCTCAAAGTTGAAAGCGCACCGGTTGATCGACTTTCAGGTTTGAGCTTTAAACGTTCACCTTAAAAGCTTTGGATAACCACTTAACCCTCTCAACGTAAGACACCTGGTAATGGGTGTTGGGGTTGGCTCAAGAAAAACTTTCCGTTCTGAATCCATTCTTTAAGAATTTCAGCGATTTCTCTTGCCTTAACAACACTTGAGAGAGGAACGGTGGGAACATTTTGTCCATTAAATTCTATTGTCCCGCTTTTGAGTTGAGCATAACTGACCGTGCCATAGCTTTTTGAGATCCCATTTGGATAATCGTTACTGTAATCTACAATCTGAGTAAATATTTCCTCGTCAGACACGGCTGTATACTCTACAATCTCTTCGTTCAGTATTGGTATAGGTACACCCAGTCCAACCGCCAACGAACACCCGTATCCCTGCAGGCTTACCCCAACAAGCCACTTTGGGCTCATCTTTTTTAGATCTCCCATCACAAACAATGTTCCTGCTGGGACCATCGGGACCCCTTTCTTCGTCCGTTTTACTCGGGGCCTGTGCTGGGTACCATGCCAAGCCACAAAACCCTGAGCACCACCCAGGAATATCCTTGTGCCAATACCTATCGTTTTATAATACGGATCGTTTAACAGGGGACTCAATTGACCAGCTGAACAATAGTTCGCATTCCCCGCATTAGGTCTTAGTGTACCCATGTAGGTATAGATAGTCCTTTCGGATAGATTTATGGCGCAATTGTAGTTCTGATACCCATTCCTAGGATTGCACAGTATTGCCTGTGGCAAGTCTTTCAGGGTGACCTCTTTCTCAATTCCCCGATTTGGGTAACAATTGGTGCCGTATGCCGTGGCCTTCAAATGTACCTTCTTTCCAGCTACTAGATCCTGAATCACGTGACCTCCGCCATAATTAAATTCTCCTGGAAAAACCCTGTTCAGCGGATCTTCCTCGCATGGTTCTGTGGCTCCGATATAAATATCTACTGCTGCTAACCCCGCATAGGCAGGTACATTGTTGAGCCATACCTTAGATGCCTTGATGGTAGGCACTGATTGTCCAAAGTTGATGAACGCGCCAGAGGAGCACATGGGGGCAAATGTACCTGTTGTAACCACATCCACCTCGGCTGCAGCCTCAACTGGCCCCTTTTTTCTAACAATGTCAATGATTTCCTCTGCTGTAACTACCACCACCGTCCCTTCCTTAATCTTTTGGTTGATTTCCTGGTAAGTCTTTTCTACCTGGTATTTCTTCATCTCTCTTCTCCTATTGAAAGTAAAACGGAGTCTATCTTCTCTGTGACATTATGTTTCACCCAGAGGGGGTCCCACCACTCCCTTGGGTTAACAAAGGTACCCTGAACAATCATCCCAAAATGGAGATGATCGCCACCAGCCAAGCCTGTACTGCCAGTATTACCGATTATGTCCCCCCTCTCAACCGTCTGACCCGTCTTTACGCGAAGGCGAGAAAGATGGGCATACATGCTGAAAAGACCAAAGCCGTGATCTATTATTACCGTATTACCATAAATTCCAAGTCTACCAGTAAATATAATCCGGCCGGTATTAGCTGCCTGTACAGGAGAATGGACCAGGGATGCAAGATCGATCCCCAGATGAACCTGATGATCAACAATGTGTCCTTTATACCTGTACGTCCTATAATCCGCGAAACCAGCTTTTTGCTCCGAACCCTTCATGCGTAGAAAGCGGCCCTTCCAAAGCATCGTTGATGCCGAGGTTTGACAAACGTTTGAAATGGTCTCCATGTCAGATCTTCTAAGATCTCTATTGACTCTTAGGAACGTATCTATGAGAGATTCTGAACTTTCTACCTGACCTTCAAACTCTGGCATCTTACATCGCAAGAAATCATCGGTTATGTTGATCATATCCTTGTGAAATCTCTTTGAATTGATATGAAACGGGATACTTGCTACCGAGCGGTTTCCTGCAAGATCAGTAGCGGTAAGTAAGATCCTCGTGCCTGAGCCTTTATTGTATGGAAGGGCAAAAAAGGCTAGATAGATATCATGATCAGAAAAATATCCTGAATAGCCGCGAAAAAGTTTTTCCTCCACGAGAACACCACTTTCCGCAACCGGTTCAAAAAGGCGATAGATAGCCAAGCAAGTTCCTCCCTGGTTGATGTTATGGGCACGAGTCAATATCTGAATCTCAGGCGGACAGGTGTCGATGGTTACTCTTTTGTTCAGCTTGAGACAATTTCCATCCCGCCCCCTCCACGAATAGTCCCATATTCTTACCTTGAGTATAGCCTCTCCGTCTGAAACCCCGATTCTTTGCGGCTGTATTTGAATACGAATAATCTTGTTATGAACAGCGCTTCCTCTCAAGAACCCTGTAGAAGGATAACTTTCGTCGTAAAGCGTTATCTCATTGCCGTCCTTTGATAGTGAAATCAGAATCCTTTTTAGGCCGGTCTTCTGATCTGTGGCCTTGCCTGTAACTATGGTAGACACTCCGATATTGTCTATTTGATCTTGAAACTCAAACCTCGGAATCTCTCCTTCCCATTTCTTAGATACTAACCAGAATAGCGGAATAGACATTGGTAGCAACAAGAAAATGAATATTCCGACTAAAACACGTTTTTCTTTTTTCTTCTTTTTCATATACACTTCCCTTTTATACCCAAATTCGCCAGAGACCATAACAGGTTGACCTTAAAGAATCAAGTCTTGTTTTTCGTTCCTTGACTTTTCCATGTCCGTGCGGTAGATGATTGGTAGATCGTTAAGTTTTAATCTTGCTTTGCGCACCCCCTTGGGATAGAATTAATCATTATCAGTCCTTAAGGATAGAGTAATGGAGGTTAAAAAAGGAGGGTATCGCTCTGTTAAGATAGGTGACATCGTAGTTGGTGAAGGGCAACCCCTATTATTGATCGGCGGCCCCTGTGTTATTGAAGGCATGGAAATTACCTTAGAGATTGCAACCGTTCTCAAGGAGATAACAGGAGAATTGGATATCCCTTTTGTCTTTAAGACGTCGTATGATAAGGCCAACCGTACCTCCCTTTATTCCTATAGGGGCCCGGGCCTTAAAGACGGTCTTAGGGTAATTGATCGAGTTAAGTCAAAGCTGGGGATACCTGTCCTGTCGGACGTTCACCGGTTTGATGAAATCGCCCCTGCTGCTGAAATCCTGGATGTTCTTCAAATTCCAGCCTTTTTGTGCCGTCAAACGGATTTCATCCTGGCGGTTTCAGAAGCGGGAAGGCCTATCAACATAAAAAAAGGACAGTTTTTGGCCCCGTGGGATGTCCGCCATGTCATTGATAAGGTTACCTCTACGGGTAATCAAGATATACTGATAACAGAAAGAGGGACAACGTTTGGATATAATAATCTGGTAGTCGATTTCCGGGGTCTGGCTATCATGAAAGGGCTTGGCTGGCCTGTAATCTTTGATGCCACCCACAGTGTTCAACTTCCAGGTGGAGAAGGTAAGAGCTCTGGCGGTCAGAGAGAGTTTGCGCCACTCTTGGCTCGAGCGGCAGCGGCTTGCGGGGTACACGGGATATTCCTTGAAGTCCATAAGAACCCTGACCGTGCCCTTTGTGACGGCCCAAATTCGATCGCGCTGGATAGTTTGGAATCGCTTCTGAAACAATTAAAGGCCATCTGTCATGCGCTCGAGACATGTGTGTGAACGATTATGTAAAAGTCTTTACACTTCGGGAAGTCAATGATATATCTTATGAGGATAAAGATCATGCTTGGCATCTTCATTCTCTTCTTTGCCGTAGGGGTTGTAACTACGTTCTTAAGCTACCAGCACCATTTTAGAGCGTCTTTCCTCCTGAGTGATACAAAAGTGGTAGAGGAATCAGGAATCGTCCTCAAGAATATACATCACGAGGCCACATCCAATGGGAAGCGAGAGTGGGTCCTGGATGCCCATAGAGTGAAATACTTGAATGAAAGAAGAATAACACTCTTTGAAGGAATCTCAGTAGTATTCTTTCTGAATAATGGAGGGAAGGTACAACTCACTGCAAAAGAAGGGAGTCTTCAAAATCAGACTCATGATATTGATATAAGGGGGGACATAATAGTCCGAACCGGCCTGTTACAGATGAAGACGGAAGCCATGCATTATAATCATCGTCGACACACTATCATCACAACCTCTCCTGTTCTTCTTGAGGGAAAGGGTATTAAACTTAAAGGGAAGAGGATGACCTTTGACTTAGAGACTGATCTTATAACCTTAGAGGGAGGGGTTCAGGGGAGCCTCAGTCCATTGTAATGTTCGCACGGTTTGATGTACCTGGATCAATCAAATACTGTGGAACCCCAATAAAGACCTATGAAGAGGTTACGCTATATCGTATGTACAATCACGCTCTCCGTGATATTCTATCCGTGGGTTGTCTCACAGGTTGAGGCAAAAGGTAAGGCAGGATCACAGTATCCGGGATCCAGTCGCAATGAAGCCATCCATATAACTTCAGACAAGATGGAATCCAACAGCAAGCTAAAATGGATAGAATTTGTGGGACATGTTCGGGCTACACAAAGAGATATTGTAATCACAGCAAATCGTATTAAAATATTCTACAAGTCAGAGTCTACCGCGGATCGGGATATCAATAGACCAGAAAGGATTGTTGCCACGGGAAGAGTGAGGATATTTACGGGGGACGGAAGGGCAGAGGCAGAGATGGTGGTGTATACTGTCGAAGATGATACCTTAGTCCTTTCAGGAAACCCAAGGGTATGGATAGGTAAGAATATGATTTCGGGGCAGAGGATTACACTCTTTGGGTCTGAGGAACGGAGCCTGGTAACAGGAGACGAAAAAAATCAGGTGAAGGCCAATATATTTCTAGGGAGCAAATAGGTCATTGAAAGGTAAATGCCCTTACTATCAGCCAGCAAACTGGTTAAGACATACAAACGCAGGCGTGTAGTCGATTCTGTCAGCCTTCAAGTACGTGACAGGTCTGTAGTAGGACTTTTAGGGCCAAATGGGGCTGGCAAGACTACCACATTCTACATGATAATCGGGTTGATACGCCCTGACAGCGGTCATGTCTTTCTGGACGGAGAAGAGATAACGCATTGGCCCATGTATCTAAGGGCACGTAAAGGGATTGGATATTTGCCACAGGAAGCCTCCGTGTTCCGTAAACTTACGGTTGAAGAAAACATACTTGCCATTTTAGAGACCATGCCTATTTCTAAAGAAGAACGACAAAGGAGGCTGAAAGCTCTCCTTAAGGAATTGAATATCATGCACCTAGGTAAGCAAAAGGCCTATGCCTTATCAGGCGGAGAAAGGAGGAAGCTTGAAATTACGCGAGCTCTGGTTACAACCCCTTCTTTTATCCTGTTAGATGAGCCTTTTGCAGGGATTGATCCGTTAGCCATAATCGATATTCAGAATATTATTAGAAAGCTCAAGGAGAAAGGGATAGGCGTTCTTATTTCGGATCATAACGTTCGTGAGACCTTAAGTGTCTGTGACCAGGCGTATATCTTAAATGGAGGTACGTTGATTGAATCAGGGCCTCCAGAGGACATTGCATCAAGTGAAACGGTCAAAAAAATCTATTTAGGAGAGGACTTTAGGCTATAGATAATCATGGCTCTTGAGGTTAGACAGCAGCTACGTATTACACAGCAGTTGGTTATGACACCCCAGCTGCAGCAAGCAATTAAAATACTGCAGCTCTCTCGTCTTGAGCTCATCGACATGATCACGCAGGAATTGCAGGAGAATCCAGTTCTGGAAGAAGAAACAGAGGAGGTGAAAGAGACCAACCCTGTTAGGGAATTAGTAAAAGAGGTTACTATAGAAGAAAAGGTCCCCGATGATATCGACTGGAGTAACTATCTTGATGAATATAATACCCCCGGGCCAATAAGTTACATCAATGAAGAGCAAGAAGCTCCAAGATTCGAAACCTTCCTAACCCGGCGCGAGACCCTGGCTGAACACCTCAAATGGCAGTTACTTCTTTCTTTTGACACTCTAAGGGAGAAAGAGATCGGTACCCTCATTATCGGCAATTTGAACGAAGATGGTTATCTTCAGGCTACAATAGAAGAGATTGCAGCGACAAGCGGCTATACGGTCGACGAAGTTAAAGAAGTTCTGTCCAAGATGCAAACCTTTGATCCCCCAGGAATATGTGCCAGAGATTTAAAAGAATGCCTTTTGATCCAAGCGAACCTATTAAACCTGGGGGATTCTATTGTAGTCCAGATAATCAAGGACCATCTCAAGCATCTGGAGAATAAGAATTACAAAGCTATTGCTCAATCTTTGGGTATTAGTGTATCAGAGGTACTCTCTGCTGTCGAAATCATAACAAGAATGGAGCCAAAGCCCGGCCGTCCATTTGCAGAAAACGAACCTATATATATCAGCCCTGACGTTTTTATTCATAAAGTGGATAAAGAGTTCGTAATCACATTAAACGATGATGGCATGCCCAGACTCCGGGTTAGTTCTCTATATAGAGATGCGGTTGTCAAAGATAAATTTTCACCTGAAACCAGGGAATATATTCAGGAAAAATTGAGATCGGCAGTCTGGTTAATTCGGAGTATTCACCAACGTCAAAGGACCATCTACAACGTGGTAGAAAGCATAGTTAGGTTTCAGAGAGAATTCTTGGAAAAAGGTATTGCCTACCTGAAACCAATGGTTCTGAGGGATGTTGCCGAAGATGTCGGAATGCACGAATCTACAATAAGTCGTGCTACTACCAACAAATATGTACACACCCCTCAAGGAATATTTGAACTCAAATATTTCTTCAATAGCCCCATCAACCGTTTTCATGGGGACGCTATTGCTTCAGCCAGCGTCAAAGAAAAGATCAGAGAGATTATTCAAAACGAAGACCCTCATAAACCGTACAGTGATAAAAAAATCGCATCCCTTTTGAGACAGAACAATATCGATATTGCTCGTAGGACCGTGGCTAAGTACAGGGAGATGCTCGGTGTACTTCCATCCAATAAGCGCAAAAAAATCAAGGAGGCGTAAAGTATGCAAGTTTCGGTAACCTTCAGGAATATTAACCCTTCAGATTCTCTTAAGGAATATGCTAGCGAAAAACTCTCTAGAATAGACAAATACCTGGACAATCCGGCGGAGGCTAATATAGTCCTTTCTATTGAAAAATTCCGACATATCGCTGAAGTGAATATCGTAGGTGACGGCCTAAAAGTCAACGGACAGGAAGAGACGTCGGATCTGTATTCAGCCATCGACATGGTCGTTGACAAACTCGAAAAGCAGGTCAAAAAAGCCAAACAGAAATTCCGAAAACGGAGGTCCTCCGTTAGGTCAAAACCATCAAATTATAAGAGTGAGGCTCTATCTCCTGAAACATCAAAAGAGGGTAACGTACCACGGATTGTAGAAATAGAAGATATCGATTTTAAACCGATGCACGTTGACGAGGCCATTATGCAGATGGATCTCGTAGACCATATGTTCCTTGTCTTCACCAATGCTCAAACCAAGCAGGTAAATGTTATATATCGCCGAAAAGATGGGAATTATGGACTAATCAAACCAAGCCCTTAACGAGCATTTTATTTAGGCGGTCCTTTGCATGGACAAACGAGTTTGTCCATGCCACCCTAAAGAATACCCCCGTGGCCGCCCTTTGATTGCGTAAAGCTAGGATGTTACATTTTTCGCACTATTACTCGAGACCTTTGCACAACCCCCTTTCACTCGCTCCTAAAGGCTTTTTGAACCAACCATGGGCTCGGAAACTTGTTCCTGAAACCGGGTCTCGTGGCCCCAAACAGGTCAGGATTTGCCCACTTAGGTGGCCTGTTCACTCCGGTAAATTTCTATTTAACGGGGAGGACTTCGCCGGGGCGGGTACCCCGAAAAGCTCATGATGGTCTTTCCAACTGGTTATGCAAAAGTCTCAACTAAAAAAGAATTGTAGCATACCGCGAATAAGTGGTAGGTTACGACTAAGTTTGACAAAATTGAACCAGGGATATAAGAATCAGGTTTATGAAAATCTTAGATAGATTAAAAAAAAGGGCGATTATTCCTGGGTTGAAGTCTCAAAGCAAGGAAGGAGTATTAGAAGAACTAGCCAAACCGCTTGCGGAGATATCCCATATCCCGGTGGAAGATCTGGTACAGGTTCTTTTGGAGCGAGAACATCTTGGAAGTACGGGGATTGGAGGTGGGGTCGCGATCCCACACGGAAAGGTCAAGTCTTTACGCTCGCTATTGATCGCTTTCGGCCGGAGCGAAAAAGGGATTGATTTTGAAGCAATTGACGGCAAACCAACGCACATCTTTTTTCTTATAATTACGCCGGAGGATTCTACTGGAATGCATCTTGAAATCCTTGCCAAGATCTCAAAACTCCTTAAGGACAATACATTTAAGGAAGAGCTTATGGCAGCTTCTGATCGTGAGGAGATCTACGAAATCATAAAGAGGGTGGATGAGGAATTCTAAAAGTTCCATAACATCATGAAAAATTTAAATATTATTATCATCACTGGCCTATCAGGGTCTGGAAAGAGTACTGCAATAAAGGCACTGGAAGATGTGGGATACTTCTGTATAGATAACCTCCCTATTTTCCTGCTCCCCAAATTCTTAGAATTACGACTTGAAGGTGCATGTGAGATTACGAAGCTTGCCCTTGTAATGGATCTGCGCGAAAAAGAGTTTCTCCACAAATATTCTGAAGTCTTTAGTGAGTTACGAAAACAGGGCTACAAGTTTGAGATCCTATTTCTAGAAGCCTCTACAGAGACCCTTTTACGGCGCTACAGCCAGACAAGAAGATATCATCCTCTGGCAGGAGACAAGACTATTCGAGAAGGAATCGAGAAAGAAAGGGAACAGCTGAAAGATTTAAGAAAGATTGCCGACAAGGTTGTCGACACCTCCTATTTTAATGTACACGACCTTAAAAGCTTTATCGAACAATATGTCTCAAAAACCGGTCCCACAAACCAGTTAAGGGTTCATATTCTCTCTTTCGGATTTAAATATGGTATACCAAACGATGCTGACATGATTATGGATATTCGTTTTTTGCCAAATCCCTATTTTGTTCCAGAGCTAAGACCTCTGGATGGAAGATCGTCCAAGGTTAAGGCCTACGTTAAGAGATGGAAAGAGACCAATATTTTTTTAGAAAAGTTCATGGATTTATTATATTATACCATTCCTCTTTATCAAAAAGAAGGTAAATCTCATCTCACGATTGGCATTGGTTGTACTGGAGGAAAACACCGTTCAGTAACGGTTGCAGAAGAGATATTTTCACTATTAAGACAAAAAGTTGAACATATTGATATAAACCATAGGGACATTGACCTAGCCTAACAGAATATGAATCAGGGAGCAAGGGGTCAGGGATTCTTCTTTAAGCCACCTTATTACCTGATTACCTGGCCACTGACCTCGGCTCCCTTAGGCCAGTTATCTCAACCCATATTCTGCAAGCGCCGAGTTTGCCGAAAAAACAAGACGGATTTGCTCTTATCTAATTGAAATTTAATAAGAAAGTATACTTTTAAAATTTGCGATTCAGGATTCAGAGTCGAGAAGATTTTTCAAGAAACCGCAAAGCAAAGTATTAAGAAAGGGGGTAGGGCCTACGCCTTAGATTGAACTCAGCTCATTGTAAAAAGAGCCAATTATGGAGCAAATTAATTAAGGGTCTTAACATCTTATGGTAGGAATTGTAATAGTTGCTCATGGTCGTTTGGGCGAAGCATTGATTGAAGCTACCGAATTTATACTGGAAGACTCATGTGAGGCCACAGTTGCTGTCTCCATTGACGTAATTGAGGGGACTGAAATGTTAAGGGACAGAATAAATACAGGGATTAAGAGAGTTGATCAGGGAGATGGCGTTCTTGTCCTAACTGATATGTTTGGAGGGACGCCTTCTAACCTGAGCCTATCTTTTCTCGAAGAAGGCAGGATCGAGGTGATTACTGGCGTTAATCTACCCATCCTGGTTAGAGCAGCCAGCTTGCGGAAAAAGATGGAGCTAAAAGAGCTGGCCCAATCGGTCCAAAGCTATGGAAAGAAAAGCATCTATCTCGCAAGCGATATCTTGAAAGGAAACAAACGGGCCTGAAAATGTCCATAGGGGATTCCTCACTTCCCTCCATCTTTATAACCTCCATGTCTGAGGCTGACATTGACGACGTAATTGAGATTGAAAGAGCCTCGTTTTCAACTCCGTGGACCAGGATGGCTTTTAGACAGGAGATGGCCTTAAGAAATTCCCGTTGTATGGTAATTAAAAAGGAGGAGGGAAGAGATCCGCCCCGGCTAATTGCCTATATCTGCCTTAGATTCGTGGTAGATCAAATTCACATACTGAATCTGGCCGTAGCTCCTAGTTTTCGAGGAATGCGGTTAGGTACAATTCTCCTTGAAGAAAGCTTTGTTTTAGCAAAAAAACATTCCATCAAGTATTTAACCTTAGAGGTAAGGGCTAACAACAAACGCGCAATCGCTCTTTACAAAAAATGTGGCTTTA
>DTYH01000163.1 GCA_012961955.1 Desulfobacterales bacterium
ACTTTAACGCCTTGGTACCAAGACACAGGATTAGATCGGGTCTATATTTTGAAAGAATCGAAGAAATCTCGGTTTCCTCTTCTGTCGTATCAATGATAACCAAGTTCAATTCCAGTCCTTGAAACCCTGATCTGAACCCTGTGATTGCGTGGTTGTAGGGAACCGTGTCTTTACTTCTAATGGCCAGGACAGTACAGCCCTTACCTTGGGAGGGCCAGAACAGGATGACGAAAAGAATGATGAGAACAGCTCTGGCTGCCGTCATGAAATTAGGCATGTCTAAAAAGAGTAACTTACCTTGAGCCAAAAGTTCACTCCATCTTGCTCAATGGTCTCCTGAAGATGAGCGGCAGATACAGGATCGGAGTAGTCTTCGTCAAACAGATTGAAAATCCCAAGGGATAGGTCTAGCCCCTTTACGAGGTTATGAGCATAAATATTTAAATCGGTTATTATTGATCGGTCAGCATGTTGGCCATTCCGAGTTAAACGTTCATCCATGAATCTCGATTGGGTTCCCAAAAACAGTTTGTCTTTGTAGATAGGAATCGTGACCCCCGCTTTTACGAGATGTCGGGGAGAGTTGGAAAGTCTTTGGTCGGTTATCTTATTAACTGTTTCCTGAAAGGTGTAGCCAATATGTCCTTTAATAACATTGGGCCAGTTGGCTTCAAGGCCTATTTCTATTCCATCACTCTTAATATGTTCGATATTCTGAAACTGAAGAAGTCCGTCGTCGGGATCTTCCACCTGTGTGATGAGATCCCTGACCTCATAGCGGAAAGCAGAAACCGCACCCTTCAGTATGGGGCCCAATTCCTGTTCCCATATTATCTCATATGTGTCCACGATTTCAGGCTCAAGATCGGGATTGGCTTTGGCAGTGTCGTTGTCATCCTGGTAATAGAGTTCATAGACGGTAGGTGCTCGAAAAGCCTGGCCATACAGGAGTTTTAGAGTGCTTTCTCTTGTTAGCTGGCCAATAATTCCGATCCTGGGACTGACGTGTTCACCAAAGGTGGTAGAATGATCGTAACGAAACCCTGCTGTTAATCTAAGCCACAAAGAGATGTCCCATTCATCTTGGACAAAAGCCGACCAGGTGGTAAAAGAACGATTGTCGTCTAAGTAGGTTACCGGGGGTTCCACGTCGTAATTCTTCTGGTCTGCATTAATATGGAGTATTGCTTCCCCACCTAGATTGATATGATGCGAGGTACCTAACCTTTGAAAATATCTTAGCTCGGTTCCCATCCATTGCCCGTAGCTCTCGTCTTTGTTAAGGGTCACGGGAGGGTAATCCAGTGGGTATTCCCCTACAAAATCATACCGGTCATAATAGATTCTAGCCATGAGTTCCTTATTGCTTTCAAAGGCATGCTCCAATTTTATTTCGGCAAAACTCCGCTGATCAATGGTTTTGTGTCGGTTGTCATTAAAAATGGTCTCATAGCTGGCGGTAGGGACGTGCTTTTCTCTCCAACTAACGTTGGCAATAAACATGAGTTCATGGTACATGGACTTGAGGAAGATTTTCCCAGCCTTCTCGCCGTCGGCATCTCGAGCCCATCCATTCGATGTGACCGGGTCGTCAAATTCCACAAAATAAAGGTCCTGGCCTTCACTGTCTAATAAAGAAACTGAAAAGATCAGATCAAAGTCGTTTTCGAACCTTTTGCCGAATATGAATGTGCCCTTGTAAGTATCGTAGCTCCCTGCTTCGCTTTTTATGTAGAATCCATTGATATCATGACCACTCTTGGTTACAACATTGACTATCCCAAAGAGGCCATTGCTTCCATAAAGGGTAGAGCACGGACCTCGCACCACCTCTATTTTCTTGATGAGATCCAAATCAATTCCAAATTCGTTATCGAAAAAGACTGACCCGTATACGTTATCATTGTAAGTATGACCATCCACCAGTTGTAAAACACGATTTCCATAATCCCCAAGACGGGCAAATCCTCGCACGCCTATATAATCGTAGTTACGATCAGAATATATGTAAAAGCTCTTAGTATTGTTTAGCACATCGCTCATTTTACGATATCCGTATTTCCTTATATCGTCGTCCGTTATAATGGTTATTGATGCTGGCGCTTTCCTGACTTTTTGTAAATGTTTCGCGGCTGCAAAAACATCTTCAATCTCCATGAACGCCAGATTTTCAGTTGCAATCTCTTTTGGCAAAGAGTCAGATGAATTCAAGAGCAAAATAGATATTGTCAACAAGATCGGAATGGAGATACTCCTATGAAATAGGTGTCCCTGACGCTCTTCGCTTTGGTTCTTGTCCATGATTCCAACCCCAACTTCTTTATTAAACACAGATTAAAGACCTTATATTCCTACTCTCCCGTTCCGGCATCCATGACAAATCGCATGTTCAAAAAGAATACCCATGTTCTTGGAAATCCTAGCTCCTCATTCTCCTTTTCCTCCCCGGATTTGGTCATCCAGGTAGGATTCAACCACAGAGAAGATTCTTTCAATTTTTTCCGATTTAGGCAGGACATCACGGATCATGCCCAGATAATCCCTGTTTCGAACAGACTGGAATGTTGGCGCAAAGTTGATATCATAGATCCACCCCACCTGGAGCAGTTTAAAATCATTCAAATTTTTCAGGTGTGTCATATCCACGATTCTTCCTTGGATTAGATCATCATAAACATCGTGTGAGATTCCCGGGGTATCTGGGAGGCCAAGCTCGATTGCACTATTTCGTTTTTCATCCTTGTGACGGTAGTAATCGGTAACTACCCGCCAGATATCCAGTTTATCCGCGTCTCGCAACAATTTGGTAAAAAACAGGCAGGTTTCTGTCTCTTGTTCCGGCAGAGTGGGACGGTTGTGGTGTAAGATTGTTCGCAGAATTAGATTTCGTATCGATTGGTCAAGACGGTTTAGAACACCATTTTTTTGAAGTATTTTTATTCCTAGTTCAGCATGATCTACGGAGTGGTGATCTACAAAGGTCCGATAACGGGCATACTGTTCAAAGCGGCCAATATCATGGAAAAGAGCGATAATTTCAG
This sequence comes from Desulfobacterales bacterium, assembly GCA_012961955.1. GTDB lineage: Bacteria > Desulfobacterota > Desulfobacteria > Desulfobacterales > DTYH01 > DTYH01. The sequence goes on from DTYH01000163.1 coordinate 3,042, forward strand.
CTAACCGAAGGTCTTTACTACTCAATCCGAGCTTTTTCCCAATATCCAAGATCTCCTTGCACACCCGTTTCGTGTGGTCTTCCTTCAAGGCTATATTTCGTTGCCAATTGGGATTTCCAGATCTAAATCTTCGTACGTGCCTGACAAACCAGTTCTTCAAACCTTCCACTATCTCTTGATTCATATTCTGCACCCTTCGTTCCGTTACCGTCACTTCAACTTGCCATTTCCATGAACGCCACTCGTACAGAAAAGCGAGGAATCTGGTAGGACTGTCTGCTTTCTCCTATGTTACTATCTTGGGAATATACTTCTTGATCTCACACGCCTGATTCGAGACGCAGGTTGAACAACCCCTAGGATGGGTTTGACAGCCTGCATAAAGAGCATACGAAGCAGCGAGTCGGGCACCCTCTGATAGATATCTTTCCTTAACTTGACTCTTTATATTAACAACCCTCCCTTTAACGCCCGTATGCCCAGACCAGTAGGCATTCTTCAGGCCAGACCCCTTTGCAATGTCTACACACTTATTCATGAGACTTCTGGATGCACCAGGATGATTTTCCAAAGCAAAATTCGGCCTGAAGGCCAGAAAACACACAGGCAAAGAGGGATCTATATCGGCTATGAGTTCCGTCAGTGGCTTTATTTCGCTCTCATTTATTCTCGGGATCACAAGGATTCTATACTCCCAAAGTTTATCCTTTGCGTGTCTTCCGATATATTCAGCGTTCCTTAAAACCGGTTCAGAAGACGCCCCTGTCAAGGCAACGTGAACGTCATCATTGTATGCCTTTAGGTCGTAAGTAATAGATGTGGTAAAATCTAAAACCCTCTTTAAACTTTCTTCGGTCATGTATCCGTTCGTGTCAAAATTTATCTTGGTATCTGGTTTTATCTTCCTTGCCTCTTCAACAACCTTTTCTATATACGGCAGGTGAATAGTCGGTTCTCCCCCTGAAAAGAATATTCTATCAGCTCCCATTACTTTAGCTGTAAGGGAATTTAGCTGGTCTACGCACTCCTTGGCCAGTTCTTTTGGATCTTCATATCCTCTCTGTCTGGACCGATTATCTGGGTATTGAGAAATTGTCCAGTTTTGGCAATTCAAGCACTTATAGTTGCAACCGGCCATAAATACGGTGTAACTTTCTGGTGGTGCTGGGTGCAAAGTAGCAGAAGCAATAGTTGGTATTGTCACTCTGCAAACCCCTGTCTCTCCCCCTACCCTATTTACTCTACACTTATGTTCGCAGAGTTCACACCTCTCCAGATCCTTTAGAAAATAATCCTGCGACTCTTTTGGCGGTCCTAACATATATCACGATCCCCCCAACTCATTTTTTTTTCATCAAAAGCCTTATAAATGCCCACACGAAAATGCCCACATGGTTATCAATCCCGACCGCAAGGAAAAAGAGGATTTCGTAAAGGTTTATAGGTAGATACGTAAACCAGGTACTCCTCTTTCTGAGATGGCTATGCCATCTTTTCTCCAGCTCATCAAAAGGGATTGAAAGACCTTTCAGGATTGCCATGTCCACTTGATAGCCGTCTTTCAGGTACTTGAGTTTGTTTAGGACTCCATTTCTACCAAATTGATTGCTTATGTACTCCACTAAACTCTTGCTCTCCTCGTAGGCCAGCAACAGGGATTTCTTCTCTTTAGGAAAACTCGTTGTCAACCGGTTGATACTTACATAGTTCCCCCATAAGGTAGCTTCATCTAGAACTGATCGCTTTCTATCCATTATTATCTCTGCTAAACCATCGCCCATCCACATAGAAATCCCTTCGTTAAGCCATTTGGGTAAGTTAGCTCCCCCAATGTGATGATTAAGCAGAAGGTGAAACAATTCATGTTTCAGGGTTATTTCAAGGCTAAAGGGCCGTGTGTTCATTCTTGAGTAGTCAATTACTATCACGTTTTCCTGAGGTATAGCTAAGGCCACAATGAGCTTACTACCAGCCACTCCTTCAAATGTTTTCCTATCTTTGATCAAAAGAAGTGTTGGTCTGAGACCTAGTCTCCACCCGAGGGTATCCTCCAGTTCCATCTTTAGCATTGGATAGATGTCTGTGACTTCCTCTGTAGCTCTTAATCGTTTTTCGAAAAGAACGATAACCCGATTTGTCTGAATGGTGCCTGTCTGCATTGCATACAGGGGTTGAGAAGGGATAAAGAGGAGAAGCAAGGAGAAAAAGGATTTTCTGATCTGTGGACCTTTCTGAACGTCACGGCGAACATTCTCGGAGTATAGGACGAAGAACAACACAGACGCATTTACCTTTGATGTTTATTATACGTGGCAAGTCAACTCGGGTTCTGGACTTGTAAGCTAACCAAAAACCTTGCCTTTCGCCTGTAGAAGAAAAATTTCTCTTTGATCTCGTAAAGAATAAGTTCAAACGAATTTGTGTGTCAAGTGAAAACGGCTGTTTGGTTCTCGTGCCGGGACGAAGCTTTCTGAACGAGAAAGCCGTGATTTTTGCACTTTTTCCTTGAGATTCTTGGATGAAAAGGATATAGATTACTCTCTACCAACGGTCATTCTGAACGGAGTAACACGGAGTGAAGGAGCTCTTGAGATGCTTCGGCCAAAAGATACTTCGCTTATACACTCAGGATGACGGTTTTGACCTGAACAGTTACAATACATCTATTCACTTCGAGATTTTACGTTTCTGGTTTAGGGGGATGATGCCTAACGCTCCTATTCACCCCGTAGAGGGTTACTTGTGATTTTAGAGGCAAAGCTTAGGATATCTAATCAGCGAGGATTTTCTGGGATGGGTGAGCATGGGGAGGGGATGGGGGACGACAAGGGAGGGGGGAGGATG
>DTYH01000164.1 GCA_012961955.1 Desulfobacterales bacterium
AGCCTACAGGCTTGGAGGCAGGAGGATGGGGCCTGCGCCTTGGAGAGAGGACTTAGATAATTGGTAGATGATTAAGAAAGGAAGGGTGGCGATCCATTGAAGCGAGCGGAGAAAGAAAGAATCGTATCTGATCTTCACGAGAAATTTTTGAAGACCAAGTCTGTTTTTATTACGGATTTCAGGGGATTAAATGTGAGCTCTATTACTGAGTTGCGTGACCAACTTAGAGAGGTGGATGTTGAATACCGCGTTGTTAAAAATACACTTGTATTCCGTGCTTCGGAAGGGACGGATATGGCGCTTTTAAAGGATTATCTAGTTGGTCCATCCGCGGTAGTACTGAGTTATGATGATCCTGTAGCCCCTGCGAAGGTTCTTGTGAAGTTTGCCAAGGAGAACGAGAATCTCAAGATAAAAGCTGGTGTCTTGGAGGGTAAGGTATTAGACGTCGACGCCATTCGATCATTGTCAGAATTACCCTCGCGAGACATACTGTTGCAAAAGCTCATGTCTGTATTAAATTCTGCCCCTACCGGCTTAGTGGGTGTTTTAAGCGGTATTCCGAGAAAGTTATTATACGTATTACACGCAATAAAAGAAAAGAAAGCGAGCTGATACGCCTTGTGTCTTTGACATTGGCGTGACGTATTTAATCCCGGGGCCTCCGACGTGGGATTAAATAACCGGTTGGGCGTGTACTTCTTGTTGAGACGACTTAAGGTAAACTGTGTTACGCCCTCATAGGTAATGAACCCTCATAAGGTAATCCTAAACCCTAGTATAAGGCCGTATACACGTTAAGGTAACATAGCTCTTCACAGGGAAGATGCTTCATCCGGCGAGTGATTAGGAAGGTTTTTTGCTTATGTTCCGAGATACTGAGGGCGTATTAGGTCGCAGGAGGCATGAGAATCGTAAGCAAATTAAGTATTGAGGAGGATAGATAAAATGGCCAATATTACTAAAGAAGATGTTATAGAGTTCATCGCTAACATGTCGGTACTTGACCTTTCAGAGTTGATTAAAGAATTGGAGGACAAGTTTGGGGTTTCAGCAGCTGCTCCAATAGCGGTACAGGCTGCTCCTGCGGGTGAGGCAGCTGCTCCGGCAGAGGAGGAAAAGACCGAATTTGACGTAGTGCTGACAGGGTTTGGAGACAAGAAGATTCAGGTTATTAAGGTAATACGCTCTATTACAGGTCTTGGATTAAAGGATGCTAAGGAGCTGGTTGATAATGTGCCCAGGCGTGTCAAAGAGGCTGTTTCTAAAGAGGAAGCAGAGGACATCAAACGTCAACTGGAAGAAGCGGGCGGTTCTGTCGAGATAAAGTAAAGTGAGGGCGTGCCTACAGATTTGGCAGTTTTTGTAACCGTTTAAAAATCGGATTAATAACCGATCGGCCAGGAATTATATCCTATTTTGAACATACTTACTCCGCTATGGTTTCCTTTTCCCCCAACCCAATCCTACCGGGAAGGGGGAAAGTAATCTATGGACATACAAAAAAGAGGAATTCCTGCCAGATTTCGTAACCGAGTAGGGGATGGGGTTCTTGCTGAAACGACCTGGTGAGGGGTGGTGGTTTTTTTTCAGCGTAGAGGAATACTGGACCCAAAACTCCATTCCCATGATGTGTTGCGAATAGCTAGTGTACGAGTCCATTTTCTTATTAATAGCATAGTGTAACAAGGAGAGCTATGGTAGATAAGCTTTCAAAAGATACGCGTATCAGAAAGAATTTTGGGAAGATCAAACAGATAATCCCGATTCCCAACCTTATGGATATCCAAAAGGAATCCTATGACCGCTTCTTGCAGATGGATGTTCCGCCGGAAAAGCGCGAGGACGTAGGATTGCAGGGAGTCTTCAAGAGTGTTTTTCCGATTCATGATTTCAGCCGCACCGCGTCATTAGAGTTTGTTAAGTACACGTTTGGCGAGATAAAGTACAATGTTGACGAGTGCATATATCGCGGGATGACGTACGAGGTGCCCATTCGGATTACTGTACGTCTTGTAGTATATGATGTAGATAAAGAGACGGATGTAAGAAGTATACGGGACATAAAAGAGCAGGAAATATACTTTGGCACTATCCCGCTGATGACTGAGAGGGGAACATTCATCATCAACGGCACAGAGCGGGTTGTAGTGAGTCAGCTGCACAGGTCTCCTGGGGTATTCTTTGATCACGATAAGGGCAAGACGCACGCCAGCGGTAAGGTCTTGTATTCTGCAAGGATTATCCCGATGAGAGGTTCCTGGATCGATATGGAGATTGATCCAAAGGATATCGTGTATGTCAGGATTGATCGACGTCGAAAGTTTCCTGTTACTGTACTTCTAAAGGCATTTGGCTATACAGGCGAAGACTTGATCAATTATTTTTATAAGAGAGAGACCGTCCTGGTAGAAGGGGACAATTTGTACAAGGTCGTTGATCATGAACTCTTACAAGGTCAACGGGCATCACGTGACGTAAAAGATCCTGAAACTGGCGAGTTGATTGTCAAAAAGGGAAATATGTTTTCTCAGAGGGCGATTAGGCAACTTCGAGCACGAAGGATTGAAGCTATTCCCATCGATTTTGAGGATATACAGAACAAGATACTGGCCAGGACGTTAATCGATCCTGAAACTGGCGAGACAATTGCCTCGTATAACGAGGAAATTGATCAAAGAATCATTTCTGATATAAGGAAGGCAGGGATTTCCTCGTTTGAGATTCTCTATATAGACAATGTAAGCAGTAGTGATTCCATCAGGAAAACCCTTTTGATGGACAAGGTAGAGATCCAGGACG
>DTYH01000165.1 GCA_012961955.1 Desulfobacterales bacterium
CAGCGCGGATGGCGTACAAGTCTATGCCGGTCATGCAAAGTAGAAGGAGCGATCTCGGCCAAGGCGGCTGCCAGCCGCTCGATCTGTTCCCGGCGAGCCTTGGTGATCCGCATGGAGGCCTGTTTCACTTTAGCCTTTCGTTGCGCCATTATTTTCCTGTTCTAAACTTGAAATGATTCTCTCAATTCGTTGTATTAATACCCTTCTTTTTATCCGACGCTTAATCTTCCTTAGTCTTTTCAATAACTCTTGTTGTACCACCCTATGATTGGCTTTAGACAGCACCTCTACCTGATGAACACTATCCAAGAGGATGTCTTCTCGATCTTGCCTGAAGATAGCCTCTATTTGTTCCAGCCCCTTATTCTCATCGAAAAGTAATCCATGATAAAACCGGCCAATTTTTTGAAGAGACGGTTCCGTTGAAAAGACAAGTCTACGAGTAAATTCAACGCACTCATCATCAGCTAACTGGGCTAATGCATGGCATAAAGCTTTCCTTACCTCCAAATGTTTCTCTGCGTTAAAAAGCTTTTGGATATTTCCGAGTTCTTGTTTGCTCAGGGGCTTAATAGAAAGTAATTGCGCTGCTTGTTGCCTAACATACCAGTGAGAACTTTTTAGACGTAATATTCTACGGGCTTCCTTCCATACCTCCGTAGGGATATCTCGCACATACCGCATCATCATAAAAAAATGGGCTTGCTGATATGGAAACAAAGGTTCTCGCGAAGTAAGTATTTTCAGCAATCGATTTGATATCTTTCTCAAGTTCCTTTCCTGAACACGAAAGTATCGGACTGCACTGTTCAGCAATCTCGCGTCTGGATTCTTTTCCAATTGAGTCAAAACTAAGTCTACCATACCCGAGTGTTGCAACAACGTGAATCCCGTGATCAAACGTCGGAATAGCCGGAGTTCTTTATCTTTGATAATAGATCTTTTCCCTTTAACCTTCTTTAAAATGTCTTTTAGATCATCCACGTATTTATTTCGTTCAGCAGTACTCAATGACCGCTTCTTTTGAATTTCTTCTATTATTTCATTCACTTTATCTAGTCTGTCATCAAAAAGCTCCTGCCTAATTGCTTTGCCTTCCAGAATACGGGTTTTAGAACCCTGAATATTGAGTCTAAGCTCCCTGAGCTTATCGTTCATAAGAAACAATGCTTCCCGCGCTATTGCTGGATCCTTTGCCAAAACTTTGACATCATCCATATACCGTAGGTATTTTATGTCCTTACCCTTTGAAAACTTCAAAAATGCCTGGTCAAGAGGAAGCAAGTAATAATTCCCTAAAAAACTGCTAACACCATTGCCTTGAGGAATACCTCTATAGATAGGAGAATTGTAGACTGTGGGCCACGCCCAATATTCCAAAGGATTAATGAGAAAGTTTATGATTTTCGGTTGCCTGGGAAGATTGTGCAACAGAAGGTCACGAAGAAGATGGAGATCTATGTTTTCAAAATATGATACTATGTCAGAGACAACCATGTACTTATAGCCTTCTCTTTCATATGCCACTTCTACATCCTTAATAAAACGAGGCCACGCCGTATACCATGGTTCAACAATGTTCATTCTCCTGTGTACTGTTCTCCGTTTTAGGAATGGAAATTTTAATATCTCGTGATCATGGAATAGCCTTCTTCGATCATTTTTAACCCGCCAAGAGTAGACGTTGGGGGGCAATTTCTTATCCAAGGGAGGAGCTATCAGGCAAGCTATTGCAAAAAGTACTATCTTATCCTCAATATTCATGATAGAACCAGGACGGACAGATAAACTTGATTTCGGTACATCTATGGTTAGAAGAGTACTTGGATGATAAGATTCATTTTGAAGTGATTGCGATATGCTTTGTAAGTACTCATCAAGGTGGAAACCGAAATCCGAAAATCGAAAGCTGTCAAACATAAAATCAGTCCGAGAATCATCTCTTGCAAGATGCCAAGCCCTTCGAAGCAAATCCATATCCGATAATTTGTCGTAGAAGTTCTTGGGCATCGTTATGGCATCCTGTTTTCCAGCGCTTTGGCCTGCTGTTCCATCTCCTCCAGTAGTTCCTTCATGTGCGCCTCGCGCCATTGGGCGGTGAGGTCGCCTGTAAAGGCGCGGTGAAGAAGGGTACGATAAAGCACTTCAAGCATTTCGCTAGATTGCTGTTGTTTATCTATGTTGCCAGCTAATCCCTTAAATAAAGCAGCAAACTTCATTTGCTCAGTGATTGGAGGGATAGGAATTTCTATTTTTTCAAGATTTCGCCTCGTTATTCGTCTTCTTGTCGTACCCGTTGCTGCAGAAGCAGCTTTATTCAGGAAATATTCAGTGTTACAAAGAGCCGACAAGTATTCTGGAAGTGCCACCTTTCTATCCGGACGCACAATCGTGACATCAACCGCGGTAATAGCTCTCTGTTGCAGGTTGGGGACTATACACGCCCTCCCAATTGGATCTGCCATACGAGAGACCAAGAGATCTCCCTCTCGAACTTCAGTGCACTTCAGTTCTAGGAATTTTTCTTCTGTGATGTACTTTCTTGATCTGTCAAGGAATGTGCCAATCCCAATATCCGCCAATTGTATAAGCCTTATGGAACCATTTGCGTCCATGTTTTGTGATAAAATCCAATCTCCATCTGTGATCAGCCCGTTTTGACCAGATACATATCCTAACGGCTGAATTGGCCACCCCTTTGGATTCGTCGCAGGATCACCGAACATTTTGTAGAAGAGCGCTGGGAGGATGCGGGCGGCTTTTGCGTCGGCCTCGGCGCGCTTCTTGCGCAGCGCGTCCGCCTGGTCGAGTATCTCCACGATACGGCGCTGCTCGGAGAGAGGAGGAAGGGGGAGCTTGTATTTTTTCAACGCACCCCGCCGAACTTCCTTGAATGTTGTTGAGCCAGCCAGAGAAGCTATTTCCGGCGTGAAGTACAACAGGGCGTATGCTAAATACTTGGATTCAATCCCAGGCTTAGGGGTAAAGTTTGCAAAGCCTTGGTTCGTTGCCAGAGGTACGCGGGCTATACCAATTTTCCCGATTGTTGCACGAGAGGAATAAAGCACCGTCCCAACAGGAAGGAGTTTCGCGGCACAAGAACGGAGACCTCTTTCTGTAATGTGGTTGACCGTATCATAGACCTCTGCTATTCCAGATCCCGGCATTGGGAGATCTGTTGGGGTGACCCAAGGGATATTACCATCCCAATATTCCGAGCGGCTGCGCTTTGGAGTGCTCCCCCCGGCGACTTCTGCAATCCGCTCTAGTGGATACATACGCCACTTCATTCGGCTGCCTCCTCCCTGTCTGCCGTGTCGGCGCAGGCAGGGCTTCCTTCTGGCATTTCCCAAACCTTACGCGCCGGCTTTGCCATCATCCCTGTCTGCCGTGTCGGCACAGGCAGGTCTTGGCGTTCCCAAAGAGTTGCTGGATGTGGCATTTTAAGATTTTCTGGCTCACCCATGAGCCACAATTCAATTTCCGGCTCACGATATCCAGGTGCATGACCCGAAAAAAAGAGAGGCTGCGGCCGTCTGCTTGTTTCGCACCGGTGCAACTTAAGTTGACTTAAGTCGCATGTTTCTTGTTTTTTGCAACACAACGGAATCAATCCTTATCTCCAGTTTCTTTTCCAACCCGTTCCCCTTTTAGTTTCGCCCCAAGCTCTGCCTCAATCTCTTCAACCGTGGGAAGGCTGCCCTTGAACTCCTTAGGCAGGGATGTAACGATTTTGGTCTCCCAGTCGGCTACACCAATCGGCTTGCGCAGGTCGCGCAGGGCGTATTCTACGACGATGCGGTCTTTGCCCTTACAAAGCAAAAGTCCGATGGTGGGCCGGTCGTCCGGGTGGCGTAAAAGGTCGTCAACCGCGGAGAGATACATATTGAGCTTGCCGATGAAGGAAGGATCAAAGGGAACGGCTTTGAGTTCCACCACTACGAAACAGCGAAGTTTTAGATGATAAAAGAGCAAATCGATGTAGTAATCTGCGCTTGCAAATTCGAGATGCACCTGGCGGCCCACAAACGCAAAACCCGTTCCGAGTTCGAGGAGGAAGCGCTGGATATGGTCCATAAGGGCCTGCTCTACCTCACGCTCGCGCCGCGGGTCGGCTGTGCCGAGAAAGTCGAACAAGTAAGGATCCTTGAACACCTGAGTGGCCATGTCAGAATGG
>DTYH01000166.1 GCA_012961955.1 Desulfobacterales bacterium
ACAATGAACCAGAAGATAAAATTTCGGGAAGGCTTCAGGCCATTCGGCCCCTCGGTTTTGTCAGAATATGCTGATGAATGGTTTGCTCTAACACCGCTGGGGAAGGAACCTGCCTCATCGCCCTATATGCTTTTCTTGTGGCACCTGTTAAGGGCGAAAAGAGGCGTATGACTTCAGAAAAGGAGGAACAGCTCTGGAGGATTGAAAAATTGAATGTGGTTCGTTCAAGGGTTCCGGCCATTACTCACGTGGATTATTCTGCCCGTATTCAGACCGTACACTGTGAAACTAATCCACCACTATACTATGCCTTGATAAAGGCATTCCACAAAAAGACAAATTGTCCGATCATTGTGAACACATCGTTTAACGTGCGTGGTGAACCTATAGCATGCTCGCCAAAAGACGCATATAGATGCTTCATGAGTACAGAAATGGATTATTCGATCATGGAAAATTGCTTACTGGAAGAGAGTTAACAGCCTAAGCGGGAGAAAAAAGAAGATTGGCGAAAAACCTTTGAACTGGATTGATTGAAACGGAAAGGAGAGATACTCATGCACTACGAAGGAAATATTATTCGGCCCCCCAGCGAGGCCTTTAGTATAATCTTGCAGGTCACAGTAGGATGTTCCCATAATAAGTGTACCTTTTGTGGCACGTACAAGGGAGAACGGTTCCGGATTAAACCAAAGTCCATCGTCTTTGAAGACATCGACTTTGCTGCACGCTATTGCAAGGAACAGCACAAGGTCTTTCTCACTGATGGCGATGCACTCATCATGCCACAGGAACAACTATTAGAGATTTTAAAGAGAATCCGTGAACGTCTCCCCTGGGTTAGGCGCGTAGGTCTCTATGGAAATGCCAAGAGTATCAAGATAAAGACTCTGGAGGAGCTGAAAGCCCTTAAAGAAAAGGGGCTCGGAATAGTATATATGGGCCTTGAGAGTGGCGATGACGTGACCCTGAAAAAAGTGCGGAAAGGTGTAAGTTCAAGAACCATGATTGAAATGGGTAAGAAGGTCAAGGAGGCTGGAATAAAACTCTCTATTACCGTTCTTTTAGGGTTGGCTGGTCGCGAGCGTTCTCTCGTTCATGCAGAGGAGACAGGAAGGGCCTTGAGCGCCATTGATCCTGATTATGTGGGGGCTCTAAGCCTCATCATACTTCCTGATACACCCCTGGGTCGTGATTATGAGGAGGGGCGTTTTACCCTGATCACACCCACCGAGATGCTGGCCGAACTAAAGACCATGATCGCCCATACCAACCTTAGTTCTGGATTGTTTCATGCCAACCATGCTTCAAACTATCTGCCGATCAAGGCCCGTCTTCCTCGGGATAAAGAGGCGGTCATCTCCTTGATCGATATGGCCCTTAGAGGGGAAATAGCCCTTAAGCCAGAATGGATGCGTGCCCTTTAGTTCCGCTTCGCCAAGACTTATTGACAAAACAGGTTTTTTAACGACCTCTCAAAGGGATTCTTGTTTGAGGAACAGCCTAATAAAGCGTAACTGTAACCTAAATTGAGCGTTACAAATTTTGGTACGATTAACAAACGTGTCTGATTTCAAATACATGTATTACCTGCGCCTAATGGCCAGACTAACCCGTTGGGTGGGGCAAGTGTTGAATCAAAAAAATCAAGATTTGTAACCGTTTGGGATTGCCAATTTTACCGCCGCCTTGCACCTTCGGCAAACTCGACAGTCGCTCAATTTAGGTATAATATGGATCGCAGGTGGAATCCGCTCGTACAAGACTACCCGATCCCCTGTAGGAACAGCGCCCTGCTGGGACGTCTTTTTAAAATGCCATCTTGGTGTAATCCTAACCCCACGACCTCATTTATCGATTTTATCCGGTGACATCTCGGCTCATCGGCTACCAGTATCAGGACTCGTAGAGGTTTTTGCTGCGTATCCAGAAATCAATCCCCTGGATAGGCGGGGTTTTCTTACCCGGTCATAATATATAGAACGAGGCGGGACAGGACTGTTCGGCCTATGCCGGAAAAGTCGGAATAGGCCGTGAACTCACACCTTAATGAGCGGCTTCATAGACGGGTCAAGAAGCCCATGGGAACGAGTAAACCCCGTCGAAGTTTCACGCCCCTAAACAGGGTTCCCCTCGTGAAATTTAGCTGGGAGAAAATGAGGCATAACACATCGATTTTGACCCCGTGCTTCCACACAGGGCATTTCTAACGGCTAAAGGAGTTTGCCTTAAAGGAACGCACGCACGGATCCTTTGGAAATCGATTCAAAAGATGGTTCTGAAATAATTGAACGGAAGGTTGTCTCGGAAAATAGAAAAGGTGGCTCTCGCACCTGCAGTCTGACGCTCCAAATCCCGGAAGAGGTATACTCGCGCAGTAGATCTCTTGGATGAGATCTGCCCAGTCGTGCTCACGTCGAACAGTGTGTTCTGCCAGCCATATCTGTTCCACTCTTGCTACCCTGCGCAAGTAATCGATATGCCAGTGTTGCCGAGTTGTTGGATTTATATGATGTTTCAGCCTGGAGGTGAGCCCTCCCGGGCCGAACGCGCTCCCTACATATCCATAAAACCCGGCCCTAAACCTGAATCTTCCCTGCTTTCCGATCTGTACCTCATGATCACGTCCCAGACGGAGTATCAGGACGTACGTGCCACTCTTCAACCCAGCTATCGACCCTCCGACCATATCGCCTAAATAACCTCTGATTTTATAACTGTCACCCTGTAAACAGTTACCTATCATCTCCTCCCGTAAAGGGAACTTGAAAGTCCGATCCGATCTAAAAACTCTTATCGAGACAGCCTTTTCATCTTTCGCAATATCCTGTCGCGTCGATACAAAAGCCTCTCCTTTACCTCAACTTCCCAAGGCTGGATTTGACTGAGCGCCTTTTCTACTATGGCAAACGCCTTTTCAAGATCTTTTGTTCTATGCTCATAATACTTGGCCAATTGTTCGAAAGGAAAAGGGTCTCTGTCATCAAATTCGTGGATCATCATCGACCATAGGGCACATGCATCTTCCCATCTATTCATCCGTTTATATATTAGAGAAAGGAGGCGCGCAGATTTGAGTCGAATCTCGTAACTATTGGTATCATCCTCAAGCACGGTTTCCAGACACTCTATACTGTATGACAGAGAACCGTGCTCCGCAAAAAGCCTTCCCAAAGAATAAAGATCAGAAGCGTATACGTTGTCGCATGCCTTACGCTGACCAAGAAACTGTAAAAGCCGGGTAGTGAGTACCACCGTAGAAAGTATGTCTAAGGCATTGTGATCAAACACAGGCCTTATGATATTAGCATCCCTGTGCCGTAAGTATTGGAAATAGAGTTCCGGTACCTCTTGGCCTGAGATATCGTCCGTACGATAGAATGAGCAGATCCTTTGTTCCAAAGTCCCAAGGCTACAACTCCCGGTCCGCTCTTTCCACATCCTGCGAGCCGGATACACCATGTCAAGGTGGGGAATCGATGTAAGCTGACATTCCATACGGTTTATTGTCAGACGGGTCTCCAAAAGATTCACGTCAAATGATCTGCCGTTAAAGGTGATCAAATATTGAAACGGTTCTAAAAAGCGTGTAAACAAAAACATCATGGCCGGTTCCTGGGAAAAATCGTCCATAAAGAACTGCCGAATAAAGAATTTTGTGCCCTGGAAGTAGCCGACTCCGATCAAAAAGGCATAACATCCTGTGCCACCACTGAGGCCTGTAGTCTCGACATCCAAGAATACGGTCTGATCCGGCTTGAGTCCCTTCAAATCCTCTTTCGAGTCTATTACAGAAAGATAAGAGAAGTCCTGGTTCTTAAACTCCTCCAAGGGAAGGCGACCGTGAACAAATCCTCCTGGAAAGACGTACTCGGTCATAAAGGCCTTACCAAAAGGCGTTTCACAAAAGCGACCGCCCTTGACCTCTTCCAACCCTATGTGAGGCCGATCATCTGCTGTTCTTGTGCGTATCGTGCTCGAGGTACTGCCCGACCCCTCTTTATATTTCTTCCCCAACAATTTATCCAGCCTATCCCGCAGGTCAGATACCGCCTCCCTCCTACGCTTCGCGTTTTGGGAAGGACTCGCAGCAGGATAGATCTTCCTTAGCTTATCTTTCAGACTCATGCACTATTCACTCTTGAGTACGAACCCTTTCACCCTAAATGAGCGAAAAGCATACTCCTTAATTCGTAAGTACTCAGTCAAAAGCCTCATGCTGAGCGTAAGCAATGCGCCTAAAGAGATTCTTCCCTCCGCTTTTGCTCCCTGCAGAATGACGATGAGAAGTGCGGCAAAGGCCGGTGTCGCCTAACAGACTCCGGACGCTGACAACTGCCACCGTCTGAAATACGATCCATGTACAAGTAGACCCCGTTAGGATTTCACGCTGGTCATCAAACCCCGTGTAAAAAAGAGGTATACATCGATTTTGACCCGTGCTTCCGCACACGGCCTTTCTAACGGCGTAAACCCCGCTAGAGGTGCAGAGATTGGGCCCCTGGTCCCGAAGGCGGGGGTTTCTAATGGGGTAAATGTGAACGTATTGGCTCACTTAGCGTCTCATATTAAACGGCACGGGTTTTGCCGCAAATCAAACAGACGCGGCCTCCAAGATCTTCAAGGCCACCTCTCTGGATCTTCTCCCCACCTCATTGACCGGGCCCACACACGAAGGACAACCTTCCTGACACGAGCAGAATGCTATTACGTCCCTTGCTTTTTTGAGCAGCTCAGAGTGCATCTCAAAAAGTTGGGGAGAAAAGCCAACACCACCCGGATACCGGTCAAAGATGAAAACGGTTGGGTCAAAGGTATCCATGATATCCGGTACGACCTCCATCATCTGGTCATCACGGAAGG
>DTYH01000167.1 GCA_012961955.1 Desulfobacterales bacterium
CTCCATTTATTCCTTCAGTCGGTTCTATGGGATTGACACAGGGGTGAGTAGTTACCAAAAATTTATGATTATGGGGTAATGATTTCAAAGACGACCTTCCATAGGGCTGATTATGGTCCAAAATTTATGAACGCACTTGCTGAAAGAATCGGGGTTTCCAACGCAGAAAAAGTAGAAGCTATCCCTTGTATGAGGTCTGTCGTACTGGACCCCTGGACGTGTGAAACCAAAGTGGGTGACGAGAGGTATAATTTTTTTCAGGAAGTATTCATTCCCGAATTACGGAAAGCCGTTATAGCGTGTGTGGATGAAGTTCGTAATACGAAGGAGAAGGAAGAAAAGCCAAAGGAGAAATAATGGTGGTTTTATTCTCATCAGTTCCTGCACGTTTCATCTCGTCATCAAATTTTTTACTCCACTTCTTCTGACGATCTCTGAACGATGTGCCGAGTCCTGAAATATAAACGCTTTTGCATAGGCTTCTGCTTGTTTGCCAAAATGTTTAATAGTGTTTTCTTTGAGCCACATTGTTACGAGTGAACATACTGGTAGGGGCTTATATGTTACTCAATTAAGTTATATTATAGGGGCTGTCAGCTTGTTGGGTGTTGAATATAGCTACACAATTTCACCGTCCTGTATTCCATCACCCGAGTCACTGCCTGTTACCAGCCAGACGGGATGTAAGGTTCAGTTCCGAAGTGTTGGATTTTTAGACGATGAACGATATTAATAGGCTATAATTTGTGCTTTTCAAAACATTAAATAGTTTATATCAAAGGTCTATTCTTCGTCCCATTTCCAGCCACGTATTTTCGAATCTTCCCAAGCCTTCTTACATCCTCTAGAGAGCACATAGCTCGGTTCACGCCCTCTTTGGAGGGCGTTCCCCATATTGCCGCACTGGCTTCTGGCTTTTGGCGACAGGAACTGTCTTTCTTTCAACCACTTTGCGAGTTCCCACCATGCTTTTGATCCTTTCGATTTACAAAAGTCAATAACCTCCGCTTCTGCCTTGATCCCCGGATCGTACCTGTCTACCTTAGAACCAGGGGCAATGTAAGCCTCTTCGATTCCAACAGGAAGATTGTAATGCTTTTCTTTCAGCTTGAGCCAACATTCTTCTTTTTTACACCACTCCGTAATATTCTTCTCAGTATCTCTGATATGTTCATTCACTATATAGCAGACCCCCTCGATTGCTTCCAGTATTTTTTCATGGACTTTCTGTTCCCTCCATATCTTGTTCAGGTCTATTTTGCTATCAGTCAATTCGTATATCCGAGCCAGTGTGTATGTAACAATATTATGTCTGTATCCCTCGAAGGTTTGCCGTCTAACAATACGTTCGGCATCTTTCCATAGCTTCACCAATGCTACTGTTTTCTTGAAGAACTCCTCGAGATCTTCTCCTTCTTGCTCCTTTAACCACATATTGAAATTCCCGAAATTCTTCTGTGCACCAAGACTAACAACATGGGGTTTCCTGAGATAGGTGTTCCAGGTCTTTCCGAATATGCCCTTATCAAATCGCTGCCCCTTTGGGTATAATGCCTCAAATGCCTTTCTTTTGGCAGGGGTTCTTGCCTCCAGTATCTTGGTTTCCTCATAACTACCTCGGGCTTTCTCATAGAACCAGTACGTTTGTCGTGACCCACCTGTTGGGTCTGGAGCCGGTAATCGTTTGGATATCTCATGTAATTCGGGATGTGGGGGGTCATTTGCGGCTAGATCTGCCATGCTGACGCGGTTCTGTGTGTTTGAATATTCACTTATTCTCGGAACCAACTTATCGATATCGTCTTTATTATTAATAACAACGAGTTTCATCTGAACAGATATTTTGGAGAGATCCGCTCTCTGCTTCTTGCTTGCATGGTAAAGTGAGGCTACAGTCTGACCTCCATTTACTATCTGGAAATCAGCGGCTTTGGATATACCCTCCATACCAGTGGATAAGGAAATGAGCGCTATTTCCCTTGCAAAAACGGTGATTCCATTGTTGTATGCACAGAACATCTCGGGTTCGTTGACGATGGTGTTCCTGATACCTTTATTGACTCCTCCTCTCGCTGAAAGGAAGACCCTTACATTCATGTCAAGCAATCTAGTTCCCCACTGGGAGTACATATTCGCTAGGGTATCCCCGGGTATGTAACCAAGATATGTGGTGTACCTTTCATCTCCATTTCCCTGTGCAAGACATGGAATGGCGCCACCGTTCTCCAGGAAGTCAATAGTGATGAGTTCTCTTTCCCCGGTCTCAATGAATTGCAATATACGCTCTATGTCCCAGATTACCTTGGTAACTTCTATGCCATCAAGGACCTCAACCTCCGCAGGTCGTTTGGTTGTGATCCCATCGGTGATGAGAAAAATCTTCACCGCAAGAATATCAGCTTTAGATTCATGGATGAGATAGGATAGGTCATGGGCTTCATTTGCAATCTCGATTCTGCTATGTAACCCCTTGAGGCTACGAAGGAAAAAGTTCACGCAACGCTTGAATATGGCATTGACTTCGGTATCTGTAACCCTTGCTAAGGATGGATCGGATTCTTCAATCCAGTGTGCTACGAATAGATTTAGAGTACCGAATTCCTCATCAAAATAATATCCATCGACTTTTAGACCACGTGCCTGATATGAACATCTCACACAATCATCTAGTTCACCTGCATCCACCAAGATTCCACCCACTTCCTCGACAAATTGGTGTTCTCTTAGTAGGCCAAGTCCAAGAGCCGCAGTAGCGATGTCTGAATGAAATCGTTCAGATGCTTCGGCTAAATCAACCATTGGTCCCAGCTCCTATGAAGTTACTCAGTGCCATCTCTAAATCCACCTCGAAATCGGCACATGCTGAAATTATCAGGGAATATGAAATATTCCCGATACCCTTTGGCAGGTTGGTGATCCGGGGGAATCCCTCTTTTACTTCAAATATCTCCTGACGTTTTTGGATATATCCTGTGTTGTATGATGAAACATGAATGTCAAGATAACCAGCATCTTTAAGTGCCATCTCATATAGATTCTCGGCCGAGCTATGCCCTTTTAGTATATCTCGAATTTCGTTGACTAAATCAGGGAGTGTCTGGCCACCAGAGTCCATGGCATGTAATGTTAATACATAGAGATAAAAACATTCGGACCCCAGATCATCCAGTTGCCTTTCATTGTTAATATGGACTCGCCGGGGTTCTTTGGTCATCGTGGTTTTAACTTCAACAACTTTCCCGTTTAACTCGAAATCGTGGTAATTCTTGCTACAACCTTTCCACGATTCGATAGCAGACAATG
Organism: Desulfobacterales bacterium; assembly: GCA_012961955.1. Lineage (GTDB taxonomy): Bacteria > Desulfobacterota > Desulfobacteria > Desulfobacterales > DTYH01 > DTYH01. The sequence goes on from DTYH01000167.1 coordinate 3,304, forward strand.
GATTCATGTTGTGGGATAAAAGTAGCCTAAACCATAATAGTTCCCCCACGCTGGGCTTCTGGAGACAGCCCCTCGATACCGTATTTCTGGAAGAACCGGCTCCATCTATCCAAACAATTCTGCAATTCTTTGGATCTGTTGCTGGGATTCTCCACTTTCAACAGGGTTTCGGCTATATCCGCGCATATCGTTGTGAACACCGATTTGTGCGTTACATCTGAGAGATATAGCCTGATATGTCGTGTTCTTCTCTCAGGGGCATCCATTAATATTATCTCGAATCTCATTCCCATCCACTTAGGAGGCCCGAAGGATTTTTCATCGGTGGTGTCAATCTGAATGAGGAGTTCCCTGATATTGCCGGGGGACACTATCCCCAATCGAAGGCCCGTTTCCCGATCCAACTCAAGCCTTCTGTAAGCCCTGTTACCACTGTAATCTCCTGACCTAACCTTCTCTTCGAGGAGCCCCCATATTTCTTCCAATTTATCGTTCATTGTTATCCCCCGCTACAGGATACACTGTTCTTCCTCCTGCACATAGACCGGATTGACAACGTATTGTATGGGGACCGCAGTATCACTCATAGGGAAACTTATTGCAAAACCAACAACCTCCTCTCCGGGGCCACCATATTCCCTTCCGGTCCTGTCATCTTTACCATGAGGTAAGTAGATTAGTAAAAGTCCTCTTTCAGGAGGACGTTTAGCCCTTATAGCAGGTCCAGATGGTTTATCAGTGTCGCCAACGTCCTTCCCCATTTGTCTATCAAATTGACGTGCCTGTTCTATCTCCTCATCGGTTAAATCGAGCAACTCATCTGAGGGGCTAACCAATCGTCCTATAGAAAACGACCCATTCATGGGTGTATTGATTTTGCGAATTACACAGCCGATAGAATACCCTCCAATATCCACGACCTGTTCGGCATTGAGTTTTGATACGATGACCACATCCCAGATCAAAAGTTCCCCGTTTTTTACCTGCCGTTCTATGTACCCCGACAGAACCGCTGGTTTCACCGTCCTTGTGGCCACGTCTTGAATTCTGTACCTGTCGAGGAAGTTGATTACCGTGTCAGATTCCACATTGTGCCAGCGATATCTGGGGCTATTCGGGTTCATATCTTCATCGCAGGGGCGGCCAATCTCCTCAATTAATTCTGCTAGGGCTTTCCTATTGTTTTTTGAGTGTTTTCTATCGAATACAATGGTTTCAGAAATCCTGCCGGAATAGGAGAGGTCTATTCTCGCCGCATGGCGCGATTTTCCTGCCGAGGTGACGACAAGGCGACCTGGATGGCTTCGAACCTTGAGGCCGAAATTCTCTGGAGTTTCACCTATTGCGGCCATGTAATTTATTTCCTCGCGAAGTTCAAGGGTGGCGCCCGCGATATGACGATACCACTCGATTAGTTCTCCCGTCGTGAATATTCTACACAGATCGCTATACCCGTCCCTGTAACCGAACCAGCGCCCCATCTGCATAAGTGTGTCGTACATCTTTGTGGCACGGAGGTAATAGCTCACTGTAAGACCCTCAAGTGTGAGCCCTCTTGATAGTTTGTCGCCCCCGATGACTATAACATTTAAACCCCGTTCCTCTCCGGGGATATCCTCACCGGCCCTGATTCTGGAGTTAACGTACAATTCAACCTCTCTATAATCGAGATAGTCCCTTGCAGTTCCATTTATTACTTTTACTTTTACCAGTCTGGTTGTTTTATACAATTGCTCGGCGATGTCTTCCCAGGAGTGTTCTACGGCATCCTGAAATTTCTCGGTCATTTTCCTTGTTGTTGGCAGGTAATCCGATTCCCATATCTCCCTGAAATCATCCAGATTCTCGCCACTCATTATCCTTGCCGTAAGTTTACGTAATTCTCTCTCGACAAGTTCGAACACCAACGCCTGAACGGCTGTGAATCTGGTGACGTGTATCAGCATCGAGTTATGGGGTGGCCCCTCTTCGCGCAAGGAACGTGCAGCACAACTGAGAAGGAAGCTTTTTATTGCGTCTATCATGCTTTCGGGCAGTTCACCCACTATGAGATTCTTTCTGTGCTTATCCGGAATACTGTCAGAATGGTCATCGACAATGCGTATCAAAGGTAGGGGTTCAATCTTTTCCACATCTCTCTCGGGGTCCTCTCCCAAACCAAATACCTTTTCCGGTCCAAGATAATTACTCGGTGTAGGAAGGCTGATGATGAAACTGCGGGGGAAGAGATCCTCGCCATATATCTCATGTGCAAGATCTTTATGTATGAAAATATTAGCGTACGGAGTTGCCGTGTAGCCCACGTAGGTACTCTTGTCGAATATGGTAAGTAAACTTCTAATAAGGCGATTAGTTGTTGTTGGGTCCCATTCTGAATTGACGTTACCATTCTCGTCCAGTTCAGGTTGTTTGGTGTTTATAGAGGCATAATCACTTTCATCATCGATCACAAGCACGGGAATATCAGGTATGTATCTGCGACCGGTATAGTCCGTAGCGCCGATGATAGAAGGTACCCAGTTAATTAAATTCCTGAGAATTGAGACGTTCTTCTTGATCACGAGAATTATGGGTGGGCCGTCTGTAGAAGGAAATATACCGCTCTGGGACGCAATAACCTTGTTGAAATCGCCACGTTCGTTACTGCTCGTCAATGTATACACTGTACCATGATCTGGATACAATGTTCTGACTCCTATGCGTTTCTCCATGCCGGTGAGTTTCTGGACTTTGTCGAGATCGTAGCCAAGAAATTCGTCATTCAACCTTGATTGTGTTTGGCTTCGCAGGCTATTGTGAACTCCCGCCAAGACTATAAATAACTTGTAACCAGCATCTGCTGCTTTCGTAATCAGTGCGGTGTAGTTTGCTGTTTTTCCTGACTGTACACTACCCATAACCATACCGCGACGGTCCCATTTGCCATCTCGACGGGGGTCCTCGATTCTCGATAGGATTTCACTTGAGAGTCTATCAATACTATCTACAACGTTATTTGGCCATCCCTTTTTTGTTGACAGGAAATTTCTGAAATGTTCCCAGAAGTGCCAATCAAAATCCTCCGTTATCGGACTATTTGTGGAGGGGTTAAACCATTCCTCGTGATCCGTCACGTCATCCAGAACATCAGGTGCACCAACAATTACGGAGTGAATGGTTTCGAGTTTGCGGAATAACAAGGCTTCATCAAGTGTTACCTCCGGGTATGCTGACTTCATTCTGTCAATATATTTTCTGATTTCCTCAGGCGTCACGTCCTTTTCTGAAAAATATGAATGAGACATTTTGATAATTTCATTGTGTATTTTATCCATTGGCACCACTCTCCAGATTTATCGAATCTAAAGCAGCCCGGTAGGCCGGATGAGTGTTAAATGGTTCGATGGAGAGTACTAAATCCAGTGCTTCATCATGTGTTTTACCATTTTCCCTATGTCTGAAGTAGATTTCCTTACATAGCTCAATAAGTCCCTCTGCAGGCATATTTATCTCGGGCGGATGATCAACATGGCAATCCTCCTGTTCCGAGTTGTCCATGATTATGAGGCGGTGGGGGACAGTCGTCTCTATCACGTGAAAGAGTTTCCGCACCCAGGGATCTGAGGGTTGTAATTCCCCAAGTATCCGGGTAATAACCTCATTACTCCTGTTGATCTGATAGATTATCTTCTCTCCTCTCCTTTTCCTGAGCCAGACCTCTTGATTGTTACTTCTTGGATATCTGCGAGGAGTGCCGGTTCGAGCTCTATATACCTTCACGGCCTCTGCCCTGGTAGCCTTTGCAACCTTCTCCACCTCGGCCCTGAGCCGGTCTGGTGGTTTTGCCGTAGCTTTCCGGACATCGATTCCCCATTCCCTATCCATGTTGTTGCTTATATCCACCATTATTCTCGCAAGTTTATAATGCTCTTCTGGTTTAAGATCAAAATCTAAGTATCCACCTGGAACTATCATCCTTTTGTTTCTATACAGATAGAAACCCTGCTGGGCATTCCAACCTTTGGGTCCGGCTCCACCATCATTTTCAATGGAACTTCTCTTAGATATGTGTGGAAGAACAAAGGGGATCAGTTTGACTGTCCCGTCGTCGTATTTCTCGCTTGCAAGCTCCTGTGTAAAAGGATTTAACCTCAGGTATGGATCCCAAGATTTCAATTTTTCGCTTCCTATGGTTATGGAAAGGTTAATCGGAGGTGAAATGAATCTATGGAACATCATTTCAAGATACGCTCTCACAGCTAGAAACTTTCTATAAAACATGTCCATTGCAACCTCATCATCAGATTCACAATCACCCACAACTCGATCAAGAGCCTGCCAGAGTACGATTGTACCCTGTGAGACTTCATCAAGTTTGGATAGAATACTCTCTGTACCGGAAGGGGGTACTGTCCCCAACTCCCATTTCTTTGTCTGCTCAACATGATCTATATCCCAGCAGCGTGTAGATAGTTCTCCTTCGGGAGTCTTTGTGTGAACGGTCAGTATTCTGCACTGTGAAAAGGAAGCTGTTTTCAGCCCCAAACCGAATCTCCCCAAGTCATCAGGACTTCTTTCCTCGTTAGGACTTTTGCTGCCAAGTCTCATGGCCTCCTTCAGTTTTTCCTCGGACATGCCATGTCCATCATCAAGAATATATATCCATGAGTCAGAACCGGCCCAATGATACTTAATCCATAGATTTTTAGCTTTGGCAAAGATGCTGTTGTCTATCAAGTCAGCAATTGCCATTGAGAGGTCATATCCCATTGCTCTCATGGATGCTATCATGGCATCTGCGCGGGGTGGAACCTCTTCATATTTGACCATTCATACCTCCTCCCTTATGCGTTTGAGGTTTGACATTGTCGCACTGTGCGCATGTGATACCGCATAGCAGCAGTGATCCATAAGAGGACACTTTTCACAGTCTGGCTCGCCTGGTTTACAAACAAGGGCGGTTATATCCAGAATCCCCAAGATGGCTTTGCGGGGATCTTTTGCAGGCACGTAACTTTTAGTTATTTCAACAACATGTTTATCCCTGCGTCCCTCTTTTGACATTTCGATTCCGAAGTATCGCTTTAAAATCCTCACAATATTGCTGTCTACCAACCATTCTTTTTTTCCATAAGCAATGGACAATACTGCTCCAGCCACATATTCACCTATCCCGGGCAGGGAGGTTAGCTCATCTCTGTTTTCCGGGATTCTGGATTTATATTTTTCACGCACTTCCCGTGCCATCTTTTGAAAAGCGGGAATACGCCATCTTAAGCCAAGGGGATAGAGAATCCTCTCCAGATCCTCTTTTTTTGCCTCTGCAAGAAAATCGACATCTGGATACTTTTTGATAAACTGTTCATACACGGGTTTCACCTGATCCGCTTTTGTTCGCCTTAGCATCAGTTCTGCAATTAGAACTCGAAAAGGATCATTTGTTTCCCGCCATGGATAAAGGCGACCATTTTTCTCATACCAATCAACAATTTTACTTCTGAATATGTTCATATCCTCTTGTGACGGTATCATCATATGCGATTTATTCAGCATAAATCTTCTTGAGTTCATTATATATGAACCTGCCTATTACACTTGCAAGTAAAGGTGGTACGGCATTCCCAATCTGTCTGAATTGTTCAGTTCTTGGACCTTCAAATTTGAAATTATCCGGAAATGACTGACATCGAGCTGCCTCCCTTACTGTAAAGGACCTGCACTGATTGATATCGGGATGTATGTAATAATGGCCATCCTTACAGATATGAGCGGTAATGGTTGAGGATGGACGATCCCACCATTGAACCTTGAATCTATCCATAAATTTATCAAGATGTTTGTGATTCGGAATAAGCTCGGGTCTCTTTTCCATAATATCTTTTAAAGTCGCTGCATTATTTCCGTTCAAATGATGCTCAATAAAGAATCTGTATCTTTCAAGATCACTTTGCATGTGTGTTCTTGCTCTGTGATGAGTAATGCCCGGAGATCCCCTTCTCATTTTTTTCTGGTAGTCCCTCGAATCGCTGTTTCCATTATAAGGACCGCCCCAGCCATCATACCCTTCACCGGGACTTAATGATGGTAAATCATTGATAGCATCCTCCACGAAGAGGTACCCTTTTTTCCTATTTTTTAACGCTTGACTCTGTAAAGCGGAGAATATCTCCTTTATCCCCGGATTATTTTGATCCAAGGTCCTTTTATATCCAATGAGAAATAACCTTCTTCTGCCTTGTGGAATCTGAAAATCCGCGCTGTTCAGAATATAACTTCGTGGATCCTTAGCGATGTCTTCCAGTGGAGGGGTAATTTCGTAGGGAGGTTCCAAAGATGAAAAATCTTCCAGTATTCTCATGAATATCTGTTCTCTCCCAGCTCTTGCGGTGAAAAGACCGGGGACATTTTCATAAACAAATATATCGGGTTTCAGACTCTGAAGGATCTCCAGATAATATTTGTAAAGATAATGCCTTTCATCATTTCGCATTCTTGATGGGTCTCTGGCTCTTCCGGCAAAGGAATAAGGTTGACATGGCGGACCACCCAAAAGCACATGGAACTCTGAGGCACCGTGAAACTCTCTGCTGGATATTATTTTCTCAAGTATGCTGTCCGTCTCGTCCTCTCCAAATTCTGCAGGAATAACCCTCCGTGAAATCGCCTCTTTAATATCGGGATATCTGGAGAGAATAGTTTCTCTGTCGATTTGTTCACGGAGATATTTGTGGTATGTGTAGCCCCTGCCGATTTTTTTCAATTCATAATAAAGATGTCGGGTTTTCAGAGTCTCACATGCCCATTTATCCTTTTCTACCTGGGCAATAATGTCAAATCCAGCTTGTTCAAATCCTTCACTAATGCCACCACATCCGGCAAACACGTCTATGGCGTAGAATTTCGCTTTGTTTTTGTTCATCTGAGCATATTTACCCTGCCAATCAAAACCCGTGCACATCTACATATTATTATGTTCTTCTTCCACCATATCCCAACCCCTTTTCTAGGACCTATGAATTTCCCTTTTATCAAACCTTCTCCACGTAAGTTATTCAATCTATTGACCACTTTAGCTAGTTGCATCTTCTACGAATTCTTTAACCATCTCCACGACCTTTTTTGCCTCCAGAGGCTCATTTACTTCGTTGATTGTTCTTAATAATACCTTTGAGAGTTCGTCTTCCATATTTAATCTTGATAGATTCACCCACTTATAAATTTATCGGTTCATCAACCGAAAGATTGATAATTATCTGGTGCTATCTCGCTCATTTGGTCTCCCCTCTAGTATCTTTACCACATTCTCAGCAATCTTCTTCCATAACCTTTTTTCTATTTCGTTTATCATATCAATCCCTCTTCTTTTAAACATGTAAACCGATTTTTACCTATTATAATATGATCAAGGATGTCAGTGCCCACTTAACTCAACCTATAATCCCGAAACCTAATAATTGAGAGAACGATAAGAACAGGCGATAATCGAAGTCCTTATAATAACGATGTTCTTGGTCCAGCTAATTTCTCGCACCACTGATGCGAGTTTTTTATTTACTGCTCTAAGCGCTTCATACTGAGCCGAAATTATTCTTTCCTTTATGTCCTTCAAGAAAGATTGATAGTTATCTGGTGCTATCTCATTCATTTGGACTCTTCTCCAGTATCTTTACCACATTCTCGGCTATCTTCTTCCATAATTTTTTCTATTTCAACTAAAGAATTTGATGGGTCACAACCTTACCCAGCACAATTCCCATTAACGAAAAACCCGACTATTAGTAACCCGTACTTTACGAATATGGTATTGGGAGAAGATAGAATTAAATCTTTTATATACGTACATATATTGAATAAACATGCCGATGGTAACGGTGCGAGTTGATGAAAGGCTAAAGCAAGAGATGGAAAAGCTCAACTATATAAACTGGAGTGAGGTGATAAGGGAAGTCGTGGAGCGTGAGATAAAGGAAGGCGGGAGGAATATTGCGGAAGCGGTGCTATTGAACGAGAGACTCCGTAAGAAGCCGCCCAAAGACTGGGACAGCACAAGGATAATAAAGGCATGGCGACAGAGAAGATCGTGATAGACGCATCTGTGGTTGCAAAGTGGTTCCTGGAGGAAGTTTACGGTGATAAAGCGGTCCTGCTCAGAGATAAGTATGTTGGTAGAGAAATCCAGCTCGCAAGCCCATCCATTATGCCCTACGAGGTTCTCAATGCAAGATTGGTGACTGCCGATGAAGAAATTGTGACCAAAGCTAAGAACCTTATAGATGTGAAGCACGTGAAAGATTTGATATAGCAGCCCACCTCTCATAATCAATAATCCCTATCTTCTCTTATTAGTTCAGCAGCACTCACCTTTACCTTCATATCTTTCCTTATCTCCTTTGCCACACAATAAAAATATCGCAAGTTGTTAAAATTACCCCACAGCCCGCCCGCAAAAATCCCTCACCGGGCATTCCTCGCACCTTTTCTTCTTACAATATTTTATACCGAGCTTAACAAGTGCAGTCTCAACCCGAGAAAGCTCTTCACCCTCAAACTCTTGCAGAGTTATGTCCAGATTCTCTGCTACACTTTTAGCTTTGCTCGATACCTCCAGACTTATGTGCCATACACCCCGCAATTCGCGTAAGAATATCTGTGTCGTTACAGCACCAATGCCTTTAAATTCCTGCAACCTTCTCGCTAAATCCTTTGTATCCGAAGACAGATTGTAAAGGTTCTCCAGAGACCCGTATTTCTCTTTTAGCGTCCTGGCTATATCAAGCAGCTTTGTCGCCGTGGAAAAGTCGTATCGCACATATCCGCCTTCGTCCAGAATCCTGACCAGTTCGTCCCAGCCAGCAGCGGTGATTTTATCCATGCTGTCAATTCCATATCGTTCAAAACTTTTGTAGGTGTTCGATGCGATTTTCTCGCTTATCCTCGCACCGAACAGAATGGAAGCTAAAAACCACTTGAATCTGCCCGATGGCTCCTTCAGGTCTATCCCAAGGTCTTCGGCATATAACGGGAAGTTAACGAGAAGCACTTCGATTTTGTCCATCGTATTTGTTTAGCTCCTTTTATAAAACCACAAGATTACACAGATTTTCACA
>DTYH01000168.1 GCA_012961955.1 Desulfobacterales bacterium
AATACCCAGGGTATGCTTGCCGAGCAAAGTGTAGCGGTCCTTGTTGCCTTTTGCCAGCCTGAACCCAGATCATCATCCGTTTGCCGTCGATATCAGAGGGCTTCAGATGTGTCGCCTCACTCATTCGCAACCCTCTGGGGTAGATGGTCGTCAATATGGCCCGATGTTTGAGATTGTCGATACATCGAAGAACAGACCGCATCTCTTCCCTGGCAAGGACCACAGGAAGCTTCTTTCGGTTCTTGATCCCATTCCATTTCCTTTCCATGGTCATTTCATAGAAAAACTTGATTGCGCTGCAGGCCTGGTTGATGGAGGACTGAGAAACCTTCTTCTCCTTCATGAGGTAGTAGAGGTAGTTGCGAATCTCTTCCTCTCCCATCTCATCGGCCTGTGACCATAATGCGGGAGAAAATCCACCATGCAGGCCAAGTAGCAGGAGGATATTCTTAGGGTTGAAATTTTTTAGCTCCAAATCCATCCTCATTTGATTGTATAATGCTCCCATAACGTGTGCCTCCTTTCTGAGATTTTGGGATTCTTTAATACCCTGCTTTCTCCAGAAGGAGGCCACATTTTGGAAGCCCATCAAAAAGAAATGGCCCTGCTCAAATCACTATTCAATTGTCAAAGAACAAAACCCCCATCATGGGGAAGCTACCGCAAAGCGGCTTAGTTCAACCTACAAATAAGGATAAAAGGTTTGACAAATTCATTTTTTATTTGTAGGTGAAATCGTTTAACATTGTCATGATCTGTTGGGGAATACAAAATCTGTTATATTTGCAAAAAATTTGCAATGGGTTATCCAACTATGGTATGTAGTAACTTATATTGAAAAGGCTCTTTGCCAAATGAGTTCGTGAAATGTTATGAGTTAACGAGTTAGTGGATCTAGGAGTTGGAGAGTTCAACTCTTAACCACCTAAAATCCATGACTCCTTATATGGTAAGACTTGAGCCCCCTGAAAAAAGTTGTAATCGGTTAGTCTTGCGAATGATATTGGACAATTTTGCAAAAAGATTCAAGATTCCCATGGCTTTAAAAAATTTCAAACTGTTTGAGGGTGTTAGCCCGAGTTTTTGGAATTCAGCCACGCAAATCTTGAATCCCAAAATTCTTCACGAAAGTTAGCAAGATTGACCGATTACGACATTACCAGTTAATCTTTTCAAAATGCTAAATTGTTACGACCTTTCAAATCAAAGTATGATGGTCTCGTAAAAAATCATTTTGCGAAACCATCAAGTGTAAATACAGAGGAAGTATTTGTTCAATAGCCCGCACAAAGACTGTAAAATTATCTGAGACTTAAGTATTCCAGCATAAATGGTATTAATAATCAAATCTGGTGATTTGCGGATTTACCTTGGTAGAAAAGCCCGATGCGGAAGCATCGGGTCAAAAGCGATAACATATGTAACTCTTTTTCACCCCGCTAAATCCCCCGCGGTAACCCTATTTAACGGGGTAAAATTTTAAGGGAATTTACTGACTATAGTCTCAAGTATGATACATGAAGCAAAAAAAAAGAGAGAATTCATTAGAAGATCATAGATCTATAAAGGTTGGGTTCGAAGATAACGCTTTAGTCAGGAGTCTTTTTGGAGAACACAATAATAATCTAAAAAGGATTGCTCAGACCGTAGATGTTCAGATAAATGCTCGGGGAAACCTTGTCGAGATTCAAGGGGATTCCATTGCAGTTCGTCTGGCGGAAAAGATTCTAAAGGAGCTGTACGGACTTCTTCAGGAAGGATATCCTATCTATCCAGGCGATGTAGATTATGCAGTGCGTATCCTGAGCAGTAACGACCGCGTCAAGCTCAAGGATATCTTTTTGGACACAGTATATATTGCATCCAAAAGGAGACTGATTACGCCGAAAAGCCTGATGCAAAAGGAATATATTGATGCTATTCGAAAGTACGACATAGTCTTTGGGATAGGGCCTGCCGGCACTGGAAAGACATACCTTGCCATGGCAATGGCTGTCTCGTTCTTAGCAAAAGACTTGGTCAATCGAATCATTTTAACCCGACCCGCTGTAGAGGCGGGGGAAAGCCTCGGTTTTCTGCCGGGCGACCTGTACGAAAAGGTGAACCCATACCTTAGACCGCTTTATGATGCACTTCATGATATGATGAATTACGAAAGGGCTTCCCGACTGGTTCAGCAAGGTGTAATAGAAGTAGCTCCCCTTGCCTTCATGAGGGGCCGAACCTTGAACGATTCCTTTGTAATCTTGGATGAGGCTCAAAACACTACCTCGGAACAGATGAAGATGTTTTTGACCCGCCTGGGGTTTAATTCAAAGGCAGTTATTACGGGGGATATCACCCAAATCGATCTACCTAATGAAAAGGTTTCTGGCCTTGTGGAAGTTAGCAACATCCTACGTCCCATCAAGGGGATTAAGTTTGTTTTCTTTTCCAAAAAGGATGTTGTCAGACATCAGTTGGTCCAGGAAATCATCAAGGCTTATGAAGAACTGGAAGAAGACAAAAAAAGGATAGTCGATAAGTAGAACCTATCGGTTACAAATATTATGGATAGCCACGAACTCAGGAAACGGGGCAAAGTCTTCCTCAAAGGAATACGTCGAGATGTACAACTCCAATTGCTAATGCTGATTGGAGTGAGTATATTCATCACACTCCTCCTTTTTCCAAATCTACTGTTCAGCACATACAACTATAAGGTAGGCGATATAGCAGAAAAGGACATCAAATCCCCGCGGGAATTCTTTTTGGAGAATAAAGCAGCAACGGAAGAGACGCGTAGAAAAGCTGCCGAAAGCGTGCTGGCAGTCTATGATTTTGATGATATCATGATAGAAAAGTTAGCAAAGCGCGTATCACTTTCTTTTCAAAGAATGAGAGAATTTTTCCAGGAGCCTAAAATAGAAGAAACAAACAATGTAGAGGAAACATCTAAACCAGGGCCCGTAAAAAAGATCCCAAGCTCCTCAGCTGAAGTATTAAAGAAGGAAAAAGGCTCTACCTTGGATCAGGTGATGCTGGAAAGGGACAATTTTGAAAAGATGCTCGGGACAAAGATTACGAATAGGGAGTATTCAATCTTAGTAAAAGAAAGGTTTTCCAAAACAATCGAAGATGAGATTATAAAATTACTTAAAACTGTCCTTGAAAGGGGCGTGGTGGCCAACAAACAACTCCTTTTATTGGAAGACGAAAAGGGTATATCTTTACGGAAACTGAGATCAAAAGAAGAGGTTATAGTCAAAGATCTTAGCCAATTTTACAGTATTGATCAGGCCAAGGTGGCTATACGCAACCTGGCCAGGTCCACCCAAACGGATCTTAGTTATAGAGTACGCAATCTAGTCATAGATTTAGCCCAAGAATTGATTCAACCTAATCTAACCCTTAACAAGAGTGAAACCGAGGAACGGAAAAGGATAGCTATCGCCCGGGTCAAACCCGTTCTTACACAGATAAAAAAAGGTGAAATGCTTCTCAGAGAGGGGGAAAGGGTCTCAGAGTCAAACCTGATCAAGTTGAACGCTCTAAAATCGAGAATTAGCAGATCGCGGCTCTATATAACCACATTCGGAATATTCGCCTTGATTGTGATTGTCTTATCCGTTGTTTTTGTTGTAAATTCCAGTTTGGATTCAAAGCCTCTTGCCACAAATAGAGACATCCTGTTCTTGTGTGTAATTCTGGGGTTGCTCTTCTTTTTAAGCAATATATGGGTTTCCTTATCAGACAAAGTTGGTAGTAATATTCCCTATGACATGATCTATCCTATCCAGACTCCCTCCCTTGTTTATGGCATACCGGTCGCTGCTGGTGCAATAACTGTTTGTCTCTTTATGGGAATGAGAGTGGCCCTATCCTTTGCAGTTGTAATGGCTTTTTGCAATTCTCTGTTATTCGAGAATAAGCTTGAGATGTTCGTCTACTTTCTTTTAAACGGCATGATGGGGGCATACTGGGTGCGAAGCTGTAAGGAACGAGGTGTTCTTATCAAGGCTGGAGTTAAGATAGGACTCCTGAATGTAGTCGTAGTCACAGGTCTGGAGATGTATACCAACTCTGTATTTGGGCCAAAACTTCTATGGAGTTGGGTCTTCGGTTTCCTTGGAGGAGTCGGATCAGGAATCCTGACTGTTGGCATAGCTCCATTAGTAGAAATGACCTTTGGATATACGTCAGATACAAAGCTCTTAGAACTTGCTAATCTGGATCAACCTATCCTGAAAAGACTAATGTTGGAGGCACCAGGCACCTATAACCATTCAATGATTGTAGGAAGCATGGTGGAGGCAGCTGCTGCAGCAATCGGTGCCAATCCTTTGTTGGCAAAAGTGAGTGCCTACTATCACGATATTGGCAAGATAAAAAAGCCGCTTTACTTCATAGAGAATCAGATGGGGGGAGAGAATAAGCATGACAATCTAGCACCTTCCATATCCAGCCTGATTCTGATCTCTCATGTAAAGGATGGGGTAGAGATGGCCAAAAAGTACAGACTGGGGCGGGACATTATCGACATAATCAGGCAGCACCATGGCACAAGCCTGATCACATTCTTTTATGAAAAGGCAAAGAAGTTAAAGGGTGATAACGCTATAAATGAGAGTGATTTCAGATACCCAGGCCCCAGGCCACAGACCAAAGAAGCCGGGCTGGTACTGCTCGCAGATTCTGTAGAGGCTGCATCCAGAACTCTGGATAATCCTACCCCGGCACGAATCAAAGGTCTGGTCCAGAATATCATCAACAAGATATTCATGGACGGGCAGCTGAACGAATGCGAATTAACATTAAAGGATCTTAATGAAATTGCAAACAGTTTCAATAAGATCCTGACTGGAATCTATCATCATCGAATAGAATACCCAGAACGTACGGCAGATACAGAAACACAGCTCAGTATAAGCTAAATGAAGATTCTTATAGAAGATCGTCAGGACCAGTTCTGTATAGATCACGAAAAGGTAAAAGAGAAATCAAGGATTATTTTGGAATATCTGGGCTGCCATGATGGCGAATTATCTATCCTGATCCTTGATGATTCCCAGATAGAGGAATTGAATCGAACATACTTGCACAGGGAGGGTCCCACAAATGTGATGGCGTTTCCTATGCAGGAAGGACCATATGGTAATATTACTCCCGGCCTTCTTGGGGATGTTGTCATTTCGATAGAGACGGCCTTTCAGGAAAGTAAAGAGGCAGATATGTCACTGGAGGAGCGATTAAACCAACTATTAGTCCATGGCATACTGCATCTGCTCGGCTATGACCATGAAAAGACAAAAAAAGAGGCTGAAACCATGAATAATAAGGCCCAGGAACTGTTGCAATTACTGTAACATCCTGGATGGGAGGTCATGATAGTCAACATACGATCTAGAGATGATTGACGGAGGTGTATGTATGGCAGGATTGGCAGTAAATGTGGATCATGTGGCCACCTTACGTGAAGCCCGTAAGATAGATATTCCAGACCCGGTCGCAGCAGCTGTATTGGCGGAATTGGGTGGTGCTGACGGGGTGGTGGTTCACCTGAGGGAAGATAGAAGACACATTCAAGAGCGTGACGTACGAATTATCAGACAGATCGTGAAAACCAAATTGATTCTAGAGATGGCGGCCACCCCAGAAATGATAACTTTTGCCCTCGATGTCAGACCGGATATGGTTACGCTTGTGCCTGAAAGGAGGGAAGAATTGACCACGGAAGGTGGACTCGATCTTGTCATTCATCGTGACACAATTAGTGATGCTGTACGCACTTTACAAAAAGAAGGAATACCCGTAAGCATCTTTATCGACCCGGATATTGACCAGATCAAGCTTGCACACCGGATTGATGCCGATTATATTGAAATCCATACAGGTACATTTTGTGATGCAAAGACTCCCACTAGACGTAACGAAGAATTCGAAAGGATACGTGATGCAGCAAAATTGGCTTCCAAATTAAGACTCGGGGTTAATGCAGGTCACGGCCTGGGGTATCAGACCATAAAAGCCTTTCGGGGATTGTCTGAAATAGACGAATTCAGTATAGGCCACAGTATTATCGCGCGGGCTGTTCTGGTTGGGCTGGAGCGTGCAGTACGAGAGATGGTAAGCCTTATTAAGGAGTTGTAGTAAGAATAGGAACTTGTACAATAATCCCCTAAGTAATGGCCATATGAAATTTAAGTGCCTCAACTAATGTGCTGACGTTTTTTAAAGTATTCAGAAGATAAAGGTTGGCTGATAATCCCTGGAAGTTTTCGTCTATGATCTACGGAATAGGTATCGACTTAGTAAATATTAGACGTATAGAAAAGGCGTTAAGGCGTTGGGGTTCTCGATTCCAGAAACGGGTCTTCACTCCACTGGAAATAAGGTTTTGTAAAAAGAATCCGGCTAGGAGTACTGCCCGGTTTGCACTCTGTTTTGCAGCCAAAGAGGCCTTTTCCAAAGCATTGGGTACAGGGATCAGGAAAGGAGTTGCCTGGCGACAGATTGAGGTACTACATGAACCATCAGGTCGACCCTATCTTCAACTTAATGGACATGCCAAGAGGCTTTGTGAGGCATACGGAATCAAAAACAGCTTTGTAACTCTATCAGACGACGGCAGGTACGCCGCAGCAATGGTTGTACTGGAGGAGTGACAATGCTTGTAGTTACAGCTTCGGAAATGCAAGAGATGGATCGTCTGACCATAGAGTCATTTGGACTCTCTGGTCTGGTTCTGATGGAGAATGCAGGTAGGGCAGCAGTGGATGTCCTGTTCAAGAGATTTCCAGATATTCAGAGGATAAAGATAGGAATAATGGCTGGCCGCGGAAACAACGGTGGAGACGGTTTTGTTATGGCTCGTTATCTTGCTGAGAAAGGTGTTTCGGTTACTGTCTATCTATTAGCCAAAACGGAAGACGTAAAGGGGGATGCTGCAACCAACCTAAAACTCTTACATCCTCTCGGGATCAAGCTACTCGAAATCCCGGATGAATCAGCTTTTGATGCCCACAAGGAGGATCTATTAGAGCATGATATCTGGGTGGATGCCATGCTCGGTACCGGCCTCAAATCGGATGTACGCGGCATCTTCAGGGATGTAATAGAATTCTTGAACAATCTCCAAAGGCCAATTTTGGCCGTGGATATTCCCTCAGGTCTCAATCCTGATAGCGGAAAACCGTGCGGTATCTGCATCAAGGCTGACACAACAGTAACCTTCGGTTTTCCCAAGATCGGTCAGGTGATATACCCTGGAATAGAGTTTGCTGGCAATCTGAAGGTGGTCGATATCGGTATTCCGTCGGATGTAGTACATAAGGTTGAGCCAAAACAATCTATTATAACTAAGGAAATGATAGCTAGCTATTTCAAGCCCAGGCTTCCTGAAACCCATAAAGGAGGAACAGGACACCTTTTAGTGGTGGGCGGCTCTCCAGGAAAGACAGGTGCAGTTTCAATGACTGCAAAGGCAGCCATGAGGATTGGAGCTGGGCTTGTCACACTTGCATTGCCGGAAAGCCTCAACCACATTATGGAAGCACAGTTAGTGGAGGTGATGACAGAGCCGCTTCCTGAGACTTCCTCTCACATCCTCGGTGTTTCGGCCTTTAATAAGATAATTAAACTCCTCGCAGGTAAGAAAGGGTTGGCATTAGGGCCGGGCATGGGAACAAATAGAAGCACCCGCGCTCTGGTCAGAAGATTGATACAGGCCGCTACAGTTCCCATGATCATTGATGCCGATGGTCTAAACTGTCTGGTAGAGAACATAGACATCCTAAAACGACTGAAGGCTCCGGCTGTCCTAACACCTCATCCAGGAGAGATGGCCAGACTTTTGGGAATTCCGATATCCTCGGTGCAGGAGAACAGGATATCAGTAGCGCGTGACTTTGCTACTGAACATCAGGTTTATCTGGTCTTAAAAGGGGCAAGGACAATCATTGCGAATCCTCAGGGCATGGTATTTGTTAATCCTACAGGAAACCCTGGTATGGCTTCTGGAGGAATGGGAGACGTTCTAACCGGAATGATTGCCGGTTTGATCGTGCAGGGGTTTTCTATGGATTCAGCAGTCCAGTCAGCAGTCTATCTGCATGGGGCTGCAGCTGACCACCTTGCCCAAGAAATGGGTGAAGTGGGGATTCTTGCAACAGATATAATCGAGAGGATCCCGAAAGTCCTCCACACAGAAACAAGCATTAGTAGTTCTGATCGAGACCCTTTTATACGGACGATCTGATCGTCACTATGTATCAATTTCTCAAAGGTAACCGTGCTATATTATACCTGGTTTTCACGCGGCTAAACTTCCCGAAGGGAGCCTGTTCAATCGTGTGAAATTCCAACGGGGCTACTTGGATCAAAACCTTTAATAGCAATCATTTAGGCAAATCTGATTCAGTGTCAGCGGTCAGTTACCAGACACCGAGGACCCATACTAACCCTCGGTAAGGGCTTTTTTCTGTTGCTGTGCTCCTCATGGTCATTCGGAACGAAGCTTGTCACAACTTAGTCGCAAATTAGGAATAATAAATATTAACTCTTAATTCTTCGTCTTTAATTCCAAAGTCTGATTATACTTCGCTTAGTACGACGTTCTTGACCAAAGTAGTTACGAGCTGAATAATACCTTTCGCTCGTTTGCTGAACTTCCTCCAGATGGGCGCCCCAAAAAGCTCATACCCATCGTTTAAAGGAGTCATGCAAAGGTCTCAAAGGGCCATAAACGTGCCACCAAGGGTGTCTCTATGGAGATTAAGGACTATCTGATCAAAACCAACTCTCCGGAAGAAACGATCGGTTTTGGTACGGTTTTGGGTGAGCATCTGGAACCAGGTTCAGTGGTTGCGCTGACCGGCGACTTTGGAAGCGGTAAAACATGTCTCACTCAGGGGATTGCAAGGGGGCTTAATGTACCCGGGCACATCTATGTCACCAGTCCAAGCTTTACCTTGATAAATGAGTATCCTGGCCGCATCCCCCTATTTCACATAGATCTTTATCGTCTCGAAAACGAATCCGAGTGGGAAGAGATCGGGATCGATGAAGTCCTTAGTGGAGAAGGGGTTGTTGTTATTGAATGGGCCGAAAAGGTGTGCCATCGCCTACCAAGAGAACACCTTCTTATCTTAATCGATACCATATCCGATAATTCAAGAACCTTTAAACTGAGAGGACACGGAGAGAAGATTATTGATCTTGTGAATCACGCTTTAGCAAAGTGGAAGGCCAAAGATAACTAATCTATTAAGTTGATGCCTCGGGCTTTATTGATACAATCTCGGGTAGATATTCTCTATGACTGGATAGTCTGTTTCCTCTAGTCTTTATCCAAAAAATGGCCATGAAAAAGGATATTGACCCGGTAACAATCTCGAGAAGATCTGATGAAGCATTAGCATAAACAAGTTTGTTGAGCAAAAGACCTATTAGGCTCCCCCCAAAAAGGGCCATCACTGGAACCAAATAAACCAAAAATGTTGCCTTTAGCATGGCCGTCTCACTCAGCCCGATAACTACTCTGTCACCAACTCTGGCATTGGCTGTATTTTTTACTTTTGCTTCGACTTCATCTCCCCCTCCCAACATATGGCAGGCAGACCTGGCTAGACAATTTTGGCACATATCGCTCCTTTTGGTAACTACCCAGGCCATCGATCCTTGAACCCTTTTTACGGTCCCTTCCTCGGTCAACAAGCCACACCTCTCTTGGTTATAATAATTAATCCTCTAAAACGTTGGCCAATCCCGATATTTTTCCCGCAATTGAAGCAATAAAAGACATCGAACTTATTACTCCAGCCTCAGTTTTTATTGTCATGTCCGCGAAGCCTGTTCCCGACACGACGATCAGGAAGCGGGCACCCAAAATCCCAGCCACACCAAAAACAGGGCAGATTCCCGCCCCTGATCGGGGTCGAGGAGAGGCTTTCAGGAGGAATGAGATTAAAAGGGACGAATTTCAGATAGTTAACGATAAAATATCCGTATAACTTATTATATCAAAAAAGTGTATTGAATAAAAGAGCCCTAGTAGAAAAATAACTCCATTAATCAAATCTTATTGAATCCCTGATCTGTTTCTTGTATATCTCTTCCCATCTTTTGATTAAAGGCAAGTACTCATCTTTTCAAAATTTGGCATGCAAGATCTAGGTTCAGGGTTTTGACAGATGGGAATGAAAAGAAAGGGCCCATACAGCGATCTGTTGTCACTAAAAAAGGAGGATCTATGGAAGGAAAGATAAGAAAGATAGATCTCGAAATAAGTGAGGACAAACTACAAAAAGACCTTGAAAGGTATGTAGAAAAAATCCTTGAGTTAGGAGCAACAAAGGCTAAGATAGTCAAGGCAGGAGAGATTCCAGTGGATGAACGCGTGGTGCTCAAGTGTCAGATTCCCCGATGTTTCGGGTATGGTGTAGGTGCTAATTGCCCTCCCAATACTCTAAAACCGGAAGAGCTCAGAAGTGTCTTAAAAAAATACAAATGGGCCGTATTCTTTATTAAGGATATTCCTCCCCGTGTGATTGTAAGAGATAAGGCCACTATCAAAGAGAGAGTGGCTGCTTACCAGAATGTCTTTAAGATAATCAATGAAGTCGAATCAATGGCCTTTTATGATGGCTATTACTTAGCCTTCGGCCTTGCCGCAGGTTCTTGCCGGCACACATTCTGCGGATTGGAAAAAAGCTGCCCGGCAATGGAAGGAGAAAGGTGTAGATTCTCTTTAAGATCAAGACCTTCTATGGAAGCTGTTGGCATTGATGTTTACAGAATGACTGCCTCTGCCGGGTGGGATATCTATCCCATTGGAAGCGATGCAAAGCCAGAAGATATTCCAAAGGGTACCCTTGCCGGGATTGTGATAGTCCACTGAAAGAGGGGGTAACTATTCAAGGAATGAAGACTCTCTCTTCACTCCGATGTCTCCAACCTTTGTTATTCCAGTGAGTTGAAAGCCTGGGTTCCTTTGCCCCCTCCGCATTACACCTTCGTTTCACGCTGTGACCAGTTACAAAGAGAGAGTTTAGGGATCGTTGCAGGCTTTGGACGGGAACGGACTGAAATTCAAGCCTGCACCCGGCAATTAACCATCATTCCATCGGGTCATTTTCCACAAGGTTCCAGACTCCACATGGGCAGGCCCCTGCGCAGAACCCGCAACCGATACATCTTTCTTCATCCACGACCATCTCAAACTCCCCATTACCAGTTTCCTGTCTCGATATTGCTCCTTGCGGACAGATGGTGACACAAACCCCACAGTCACGACAGGCGCCGCAAGATAAGCATTCTTCAGCACATTCCTCGATATCGGCAAAGCGTGTCAAACGCGGATCGAAGTATTCCACCTTGACCCGGGAATAGTCGATCATCTCCCGCTTATCCCCTCCAGGGACCTTGTTTGCCAGAATATCGCCGATAGCCTGGGCCACTCTTCTTCCAGCACCAATGGCATCGGTCAGGAGGCCCAACTTCACTACGTCTCCAATGGCAAAGATCTGCGGATCTGTGGTCTGATAGATCTCATTCACCACGACAAACCCTTGCTTTGTGGCGACGGTCTCCGGGAGAAAATCGAGATCAGGCTGATCTCCAATGGATACGATGATCGTGTCTGCAGGAAGTACTTCTCCTGTTGTAAGTTCCACACCCTCCTCGGTGATCGACTTAGTGAAGACGGGCCAGCGAAATTTGGCCCCAATGGCCTCAGCTTCCTCTCTCTCCTTGCCAAAAGATGCGGGCTCTTGAATATCAATAAGTGTGATATCTTCGGCACCAAGACGATGTGCTTCGGTAGCCACATCGCAGCCCACGTTCCCCGCGCCGATAACCACCACACGCTTTCCTACCCCGATCTGGCCTTGCTTGCTTTGCTGAAGAAAATCCAGGGCAGGAATCGTTCTTTCTTTGCCTGGCACCGGCAGAATGCGAGGCTTCTTTGCCCCTACGGCAATGACCACAAAGTCGTAGTCCGCTTTTAACTCTTCTAAGTGCTCACGTTTGACGCGCTGCTGGAGATGGATGTGGGGAAGTGCCTTTCGGACCCGTTCCAGCTCAGCGTCCACCACGTCTTTTGGTATGCGAGTCTTAGGGATGACGGATGAAATCTTTCCTCCAAGGGTTCTCTCCATGTCAAATATGACCGCCTCATGACCTTGGCGACGAAGCTGCCAGGCCACCGATATACCGGCAGGGCCACCACCGATCACGGCGATCCGCCTCCCCGTCAACGGCGGGAATTCTGGCATCTTGGCATTAATACTCGCCTTGCCTAACTGTCGTACGTCTACCGGAACCATATTCGACATTTGTCGCGTACATGCCTGCATGCAAAGGTTGGGACAAAGATATCCGCATACAGTGGCGGGAAAAGGGGTATACTCCAGAGCCATTTCCACAGCCTCACGTATTCGACCTTCCCGAATTAAGCGCCAACGCTCATGCACAGGAATGCCGGTGGGGCAAGTGGCTTCACAGGGGGCCACATATTTCCGATTCTCCCACACAGGCACAAAACGTCGCAGGTAACCGGTGGTAATTACTGGAATAGGACTTCGATCAAAGTCTATCAAATCTCCGATCAATCCGCCGGCGCCCAACTCATTTTCCCAGACTTCACGCCGAAAGACGTCCATGGATCGTCTCGGCTTGGTGGCTCTCTCGAATGGACTTCGGGCCTCTAAGAGTTGCCATTCTTCTCTTCTGGAGAGATGACGTAGAATCTCTCTACGCCCTATCTTTTCGAGGAACCCCCGTAGGTTCTTGACCAGCCACTCCCAGTCTTCGTCATCAATGGGTACCAGTTTGGCGTCCACCTCGCTGAATCCTTTATGAGGACCCCGGAAAAAGATTCTTCCTCCTACCATCCCTACACACGGACGGTAACCCAATACATTGTCTGGGTCTTGCGCCCCGAAACCACATATCACAGCGATACCGCCTGCCATAAACTCTGCAAAGTAGTCACCCACAGAACCCAAAACCCACAGTTCTGGAGGGTCAAAACGGGGGTTATGCTTGGTCATGGTCATACCGCGGGAGCCAATGTTTCCCGCAACATATATCTTCCCCTGGGCCATGGCGTTGGCCACGCCATTGGTGGCATTTCCATGAACGACGATTTCAGCACCTGCATTGAGCCAGCCCACGTCATCGGAAGCCGACCCCATGATTTCAATATGTGTGTTGGGAAACCCCATGGAACCAGCACGCTGTCCTGGAGCGCCGTAAATCCTCACAAACACAGGCTCATCCCCAGCTCGCCAAAGTCGTCCTCCGATTCCATGTTGGCCGAAGGCTTCCACTTCCAAGTATCGGTGGCCATCTGCCACAGCCTCCTGGATTCGTTCTTCCAGAATGCGTGAATCAACACGACGTCCATTTTCATTACCCACGATTCGACAATACTGTTGATTGGGCATACTTCTCACTCCCACTTAACTCGGCTAATATTGTATAACTAATAGCGTGTTCATAATTTATCCTTATTTAACGCAAGGCCAATCCTCTCGGAAGGCGATATCCGTTACCAATTAAACCACATACTTTATCTGAAGCCGTTCGGCCGCAGCCTGATCATCGATCCCGATAGCATCGGACATGCCTATTGGAAGAGAGGTAGAGCGACCAAGGGGTGCTACAATCTTCCTAAGCTCAGTGTCGAAAGAGAGGAAGACATCCACCACTCGCTCAGCCACCTCCTCAGGGTCCAGTCGCCGGTAAAGGCGAGGGTCCTGAGAGGTGATCCCCTTAGGACAGAGCCCAATATTGCAGATGTTACACCTGTCGGATTCGGAGCCGAGGCATCCGGCAGCCGCCTGCATCAGGTATTTGCCTATCTGAACACCACTTGCCCCTAACATGATTAGTGATGCTGCGTTCGCTGCCAGGTTGCCATGTTTTCCCACACCACCTGCTGCAAACAGGGGGATCTCGTTCTGCCTTCCTAATTTCACCAGATTGAGATAGCAGTCACGAATGTTGCTCGCGATTGGGTGCCCCATATGATCCATGGAGACATTGTAGGCAGCTCCTGTGCCGCCATCCTCTCCATCAATAGCCAGGGCTGCTGCATACGGATTACGGGTGAGATTATTGAGAACCGCCAAGGCCGTGGATGTGCCAGAAATCTTGGGATAGACGGGCACCCGGAAACCCCATGCCATATACATGGACTGGATCATCTTGGCAACGGATTCTTCGATCGAATACTTGGTCTGGTGAGTTGGTGGACTTGGTAGACTCACTCTAGGAGGAACCCCCCTAATAGAGGCAATCAACTTGTTAACCTTGTGCCACATGAGCAACCCTCCATCACCCGGCTTGGCTCCCTGGCCATACTTGATTTCTATAGCGCAGGGGTCTTCCTTCATCTCTGGCAGGGCGTGGATGATTTCGTCCCACCCGAAATACCCACTAGCTATCTGCAAAATAACGTACTTTAAAAACCGAGAGCGCAAAAGTCTCGGTGGACAACCTCCTTCTCCTGTACACATGCGAACCGGCATGCCGAGCTCTTCATTCAGATACGCCACGCCCATCTGGAGCCCTTCCCACATGGTTGGAGAAAGGGCACCAAAGGACATCGAACCGATTATTAATGGATAGATCTCGCGAACAGGAGGGATCCAACCCTCCTCCCGAAGGAGTTTTAGGTTTTCTTCGGGGGGGAGCACCCGCCCCAGCAGTGTACGAAGCTCAAATTCATGCCGGCCTGCATCCAGAGCAGGGTCCGTCAACATCGATATCCGAATGAACTTGATCCGATCCAGAATATTGGCCGGAACATTTCTACGTCCACCTCTACGCCTGGGCTGTCCACCTCTATCAATGTGATATCTGAGCTTGTCTGCCTCATCGCTCCGATAGGGTATGATGCAATCGTTTGGACAAACGAGATTGCACATCCCGCACCCCACACACGCATGCGCTGGATCGGTCTTCTGCCGAATGCCATAATATACCCCGTATACATTGGAAGGCGCTTCTTTTAGGCCTAAGGTGGTTTGAACTAACCGGAGGCGATGAACCCCCAGCTCAATGGCATGTACCGGGCAAACCGCCGTACAACGCCCACACAAACTGCATCTTTCTTTATCCCAATGAATCTGCCAGGGCAGATCTTTTATGCTTAATGAGGAAGGGGTAATTCTTCCGTTTGACGACATATATGCACCTCCTGACGGTCAGGGCGTATAAATGCGGTGTCTAGATACATAGGCTGAAAATCCTTGCTTCTGTCTCGATCAGGAACAACCGCATCCAAGCCACACATTTCTGAGGAAATTGCGTATAGACCGGGTCGGCCCCCCACTACTCCTGGTCGAAGTTTTTTTCTATCCTGAACCAAAAAGAGGGTCTTGTCGGGAAGACAGCCCATCACACAATTTGGCCCATCGATGATGAGTCTCCGACAAGTTCGTTTAAGATGTTTCAAAAAACGACCATTGGGGTGTTGTTCCAAGTCTTCATCTCTAAGAGGCGTGATGACATGCTTGTAAGCCTCGATTCCTAACTTTAGACGAGTAAGGGTATAATGGAGAATATGGGTGAAGACCTCTGAATCTGATTGGTAGCCCACGTATCCAGGAAAGCCCCGAGACATCAAGAACTCCCGGATCGGGACAAAGGCTGTATTCTCTCCATTTGTCATGGTGGCCACCCCTTGGATAAAGAAGGGATGGCATGCATAGAGATTAATTGCATAGTTGGTGTTTTGTCTCCCCTGAGCCATAATCACGCGAGCATAGAGCTCCTCCCGATCCAGGTTTAGGTATTCTGCTACTGTTAGAGGATCACCAATCTCCTTGATCATGATCACATCAGGCCAGAAGCTGAAAACAATCATCTCCTCATTTTCTTCTCCCATCTGTCTCAGTTTAAGCCTAGTGAGCATAAGGCCATGGTGTTTTTCAGTTTCACTAAGGCCTTTCCAGCTTTCTGGGTATTCATAGGCACGGATCAGATATGTATCTCTCTTAGGCACCCCAGGAGGGGGTGTTTTTGGAACTTTTATGAAAATCTCATATTTGATCTTGAAACCGGATTCCGTCATGAACCCATCTAAACGTTCCAACCCCCCCTTGGTAAAAATACCGGACAGAATAGGGACTCCCTTCAGGTCCTCGAAAGGACCTCCGAGATCACTCAAAAATAGCCCTACGCCAGAACCATCGTGTCCCTCCCGCATGACATCCAGGGCACGCACGGCCAACATGGGAGACTGGAGTTCTTTGCTCGTCACTGCTAATAATCTGCACATTTTACTTCCCCCTTCTTTTCTAGGTGGGATGCCTGTCACGTAAGAGTACACACATTAGGCCACCGGGATCAGAAACCAGCCGGCCTCTAACTTACCTCAGCAATTCTTGGTAAAGGGACAAAGAGATTGCCTCGTCGCTCAGGCTCCTAATGATGGCATTACGAAATTTGCACCTAAAATGTTCCGAGCCTTGGCGGGCCCGGGATTCAACTGCATAAGGATCTAGGTGTTACTGAGACCTTCTCGTCATTGGGATCGAAATAAAGCAAGTTCGATCCATATTACAATTTCCTAAATTGGGCGTTACAAATTTCAATGGCCTCGTAAAAAATCTTTTGTGAACGACTCTGGGCATTTTGGGAGAAAAGGATTTCAAATATCCGGCTAAAATTCTAAAACTCGGGCTTGCGCCCTCAAAGAGTTAGAATTTTTTAATGCTGAATGGTTCAGATGCGGCCAAAATGCTCACTTAGTGAACAAAACGGACTTTTTACGAGACCATCAATTTTAACACGATTAACAAACCGGCGTAATTTCAATTGGTTGGATTGCCTAGTCCAGCTAACCATCGCAACCCACTGGGTGGCAACTCTCGAATTAAACAAAAGATCAGAATTTGTAACACTCAATTCTACCTGCTGAGCGATGTAAAAAAATAGCGTGTCCTATGCCCCGCAAAAATGGGACCAATAACATATACATTAACGATTTTGAAGACTTAATAATAAAGAACGATTTACAGAATGCACAATTCCAACATATCCGTAGGAATTTCTACAGGATAAATTACATTTTTGTATGAAAGGCAGTATAATCTCCTAGCTGTGATGAAGAATGTTTATCCTATATGTCGAAAAAACATTTGTCAACTTTCATGCATACTCCTGCAGTGAGGAGCTTTTCGTAAATCCTCATCATAATTTCGTAACTCTTCACATCGTGAACCTTTTTCTTTACCCAGTTAGAAAATCATGACCAATCTTCAAACCTGCTCCATTAGATGTCTCAAACCTTTGTTCTCTAAGTGAGTTAGCAAAGGGGACGATCTGCCCACTCCGCATTCCACGTTCACTTCACCCCGTGAACAGTTACATAATCTATCGAATTCTCCTTGTATAAAAATCGAAACTATGTAATCATTAGATTATTCATTGAGATTTCTTCGATTTGTAAGAGAGGTCCGATGTAAATATTCGGTATGTCGTTCCGTTCCTCACCCGATCACGGGCAAAAGGCAGCGCCAACATATTTTCTTGCGTGAGGGGAAACTTGAGCACCCGGCCTCTTGAGTCTGGGAGGAACAAAAATGTTTGCGAGGCACGCCTGTGCGTTCACCTATAACACGCAAGACTCTTGCAGTTCCAGCACACGGCGATGTTATCATATCTGCGCCGTTCATACTGCCCATACGAAATTTTTGACCTCATGCAAAAAAATATATTGGCGCCTCTCTTACCCCTTAATCCTTTCCCAGGGTAATCTACAACCCTTACCGGATAACCGAATATTTACGTTCAGACCGTTTATCTTTCGGTTTGCCAGGATTCATATAACAACCTAAATTGAGGGTTATAAATCTTGATATGATTGAGGAAGTATGTAATTACAAGCACATGTGTTGCCTAGCCCTGCTAAGGAGAACAACCCATTGGGTAGCAAGTGTCGAATCGAAAAAATATTAAAATTTTTAACCCTAAAACCGTGAGACCTCTTAGGAGCAGGCTAGATTATTATGTTTGAGTTCTTCGTAGCCTGATTCGAACGAGTCCCTTTTCCCTTTTTGAACCAGAGAAAAGATGATAAAAGCAGGTAAACCCCGTTAAAATTTCACACGGGGAACAAGACCCTGTGTGAAAAAAAGAGGTATATATCGATTTTGACCCCGGGCTTCTGCACGTGGCTTCTCTAACGGGGTAATCAACCCGGTTTGAACAAAAAGCTCGCACTCATGAAGCATGGCTTTTGAGGCCCCTAATACACGTTTTTTTTTGACCGGGATAATCAGGAACAGCTACCATTTTGTATAATATACCCATAGTATACTACAAAAGCGTATTTTTTGATTGAAATAGACTATTCGGCCTGATGCATAAAAACTGACTTTTAAACTACTTAGGCCATTTTCTCAGATGGTACGACCTTTGCTCTACGAAACTAAGACCCCATGATGCATAAAACCGATTAAAAGGAGGAAAACACATGAACAACTTAAAGACACCCAAAGACGTCATTGATTTGATGCAGAAAGAAAATGTGGAGATAGTGGATCTGCGGTTCATGGACTTCCCCGGACTCTGGCAACACTTTTCTGTACCAACAAGGGAGATCGATGAAGCTGCGTTTGAAAGCGGGCTTGGCTTTGATGGCTCCAGTATTCGAGGCTGGCAGGCGATTAACGAGTCAGATATGATTGTCAAGCCTGTGCCTGATACAGCTTTCATTGATCCATTTTTTGTTGCAAAGACCCTTGTCATGATCTGCAACATCTGTGACCCTGTCACAGGCGAAGACTACACCAGGGATCCGCGCAACATTGCCCGTAAAGCCGAAAATTACCTAAAGAGTTCAGGGATTGCGGACGTTGCCTATTTCGGTCCCGAGGCCGAGTTTTTCATCTTTGACGACATTCGCTTTGATCAAAACGAACGTGAAGGCTATTACTATATCGACTCTGTTGAGGGTCGTTGGAATACAGGCCGTGTTGAAAATCCCAATCTGGGTTACAAACCTCGATACAAAGAGGGGTATTTCCCGGTTCCCCCAACAGATAGCCTCCAGGATATTCGAAGTGAGATGGTCCTTACTCTTGAAAAGATCGGTGTTCCCATTGAGGCTCAGCATCACGAAGTGGCCACAGGTGGACAGGCTGAGATCGATATGCGTTTTGCACCACTAGTAGAGATGGCCGACAACTTACTGAAGTACAAATATGTTATCAAGAATACAGCCCGGAAATACAATAAGACGGTGACGTTTATGCCAAAGCCACTATTTAATGATAACGGTACCGGTATGCATGTTCATATCTCGTTGTGGAAGGAAGACCAGAATCTGTTTGCGGGCGATGGGTACGCAGGGTTGTCAGAAATAGGGATGTATGCAGTTGGTGGTATTTTGAAGCACGCCCCGTCATTGCTTGCCTTCACAAACCCTACAACGAACAGCTACAAGCGATTGGTGCCAGGCTTTGAGGCACCAGTTAACCTGGCATACTCCAGGCGGAACCGCAGCGCCGCTGTCCGTATTCCCATGTATTCGCCTTCTCCAAAGACCAAACGGATCGAGTTCCGGTGTCCGGACCCGAGCTGCAATCCTTATCTGGCTTTCTCTGCCATACTAATGGCAGCCATTGACGGCATACAGAACAAGATCGATCCTGGCGATCCCTTAGACAAGAACATCTACGATCTGCCACCAGAAGAGCTCGCAAAAGTTCCTCAAACCCCAGGTTCCCTTCGCGAGGTTCTTAATGCCTTGGCGGATGATCACGACTACCTCCTGAAAGGAGACGTCTTCACACTAGATGTGATCGAAACATGGATCTCGTATAAGATGGAAAACGAAGTGAAAGCCCTAGATTTACGTCCACATCCGTGGGAATTCGCCATGTATTACGATATCTAATAGGGTCTTAGAGCTTCGCGTTCATTAAAAAAGGGGGTCCATACATATGCCCCTTTTTTCTTTATTGGGGATTGTCACTTCCTTCTCCTTAGTGTAATATTTAAACGTTAAACATTGATGGTTTCGTAAAAAGTCGTAAGATTTTACCATCTTGAATCGAGCCAGTTTCAACCCTTCTATAAGCAAAACCAAATGTTGGGCGGGATTTTACATGCCACCGAGATTGCGGTGGCATGTAAAATCCCGCCCAACAAATATTGTCAATTCACGAAGGTTATGGCAGTTTGCTCTCTATATCGGTTTTTGCACGCAGCCGATTATTATGACTTTTGTCTGATACTATAATAATCTTGGATCCTGTATCCTGCACCGTATATTCATATTCTGGTTCTCTTTTGATGCGTCCGGGTTTGTTTCAAAATGCTAAAATGTTACAAAAAGTCTAATTTTTCTCCCTTGGTGAGCAATATTCGGTTATCCTCTAAAAGTTTTATATTGCCCTGTGAAAGGCAGGTGTCAATCTGTTTTTTTTCATGAGGGCAAACCCGAAAAGTCGGCCTATTGACTCCGATGAGCAACGAAAGTGTTTGTGAGGCACGCTAGTGCGTTTGGCTACACACGCAAGACTCTTCCAGTTGCAGCACACACGGCAATGTTATTATGTCTATGCCGTTCATACCGGCTATACGAAATTTTTCACCTCATCCAAAAAATGGTAACTGCTCACGGGGTGAAGTTTTTCTTGAAACGACTTGGCGAAATCTTTTTTTCCGTTAATTGAGAGTGAGGGAAACCGTAGCCACCGCACTGGTCTATACGGTTGTCGTCGATAACCTCCTTGATCTCGTCGTTTGGTTGACCAAACGGACCAGACAGGCTAGAAAGACGCTGAAGTGGAATGCGGAGGCGGCAGAGGATCCCCCGCTCTCAACCCACTCGAAAAACAAAGGTTGGAGACGTCGGAGTGAAAAGAAAAGCTTCACCCCGTGGACAGTAAAAAAAATCTATTGGCGCCTGCTTGAGTCTTATCCATTCTCTTAAAGACGAAACGGGATAACCAAATATTTGCTTTAAACAGCCTGTTAAGGGACCACTTACACGTACTTTTCAGCCAGAGAATCCTTTATGAAGCCGAGTTTTGAAGCATTCAAGGCCGCTTGCCCCCAGGTTGACGAAAGGCTCTTGCATGAGCATCTTTCACGGCTAGGTGAGAGGTATTTCCGTAGCTTCGACGAAAGGGATCTCTACAAACATCTAAGGGGCCTTTCACGCCTATCCCACCAGCATCCCGTAGAGGTGCTGCTGGACGCGAAAAGGGACGGGAGCGTAGATTGTACTTTCCTTGCCTTTGACTACCCTTATTTATTTTCCCTTATAACTGGTGTACTAGCAGGGATGGGGTTTAGCATTGTATCTGGAGATGTATTCACGTACAGACCTTTTGTGGAAAAGGGTTTGCCACGTCACTATCGAAGAGGATGGCCCGGCCGGTCCACGCGGAAGGATCCCATCAAAAGACGTAGAATCATAGATCATTTTTCAGGTGTCGTAAGGACATCGCGTTCACTCAAGATGTGGGGTGAAGAACTGAGAGAAAACATGGAAGGAATCGTCAGTCTTCTGGAGCGTGGCGATAGCGAATCGGTCACTGAGGCAAGGCACCGGGTGAATGAAATGGTTGTCAAGCAATTGGCACACCTAAACATCGACTTACATTCATTCCTGTATCCTGTAGATATTCAAGTGGACAACAAGAGTGGCCCTTTTACACGCCTAAAGGTGGTCTCCGAAGATACTCCAGCCTTCCTATATTCTCTGAGCAATGCACTTTCATTCCACGATATTTCTATAGAACATGTCAGGATACGAACTATTGGCACACGCATCTCGGACGAGATCGACCTTGTCGATGCGCGCGGGAAAAAGATCGAAAATCCAGACGTCCTGAACCGTGTCAAGCTTTCAGTTCTCCTCACAAAACAGTTTACCTATTTCCTGGGAAAGGCGCCTGATCCCTACGCCGCTCTATGGCGTTTTGAACATCTTATCAGAGACGTTCTCCGGCTGTCCGAACGGGGCCAATGGCTCGAGCTCCTTTCCAACCCCCGCGCCTTGCAGGACCTAGCACAACTCCTCGGCACAAGCGACTTTTTGTGGGAGGATTTTATCCGGGTTCAGTACGAAACGCTTCTACCTATACTTAAACCCTTTTTGGAAAGACGTCGGTTGAGCGAACCTCTAGGTAGGCTTTCGCAGAGGCTCAAGCACGCCTTAAGAGGAGCCACCACGTTGGACGAACAACGCAAACTGCTAAACGAATTCAAGGATCGGGAGATCTTCCTTATCGATCTCGATCACATCCTGAACCCGGGTACGGACTTCAGAGTACTTTCCAGAAGATTGACCGGCCTTGCAGAAAGTGTGGTGAACATGGCAGCAGAGCTTGCCTACGGACACCTCACCAAACGGTTCGGAATACCAAGGACGGCAGCCGGCCTGGATGCGAGATTTGCTATCTTTGGACTGGGTAAGCTGGGAGGGGCTGCATTGGGCTACGCCTCTGATATCGAGCTCCTTTTCGTATATAGCGATAACGGCTCTACGGATGGTCATGAATCGATTGGTAATGCAGAATTTTTCCACCGCCTAGTACAGGATACAGCACAGTTCATACAGGCGAAGAGAGAAGGAATATTTCGTGTTGATCTCAGACTTCGCCCCTATGGTAATGATGGACCATTGGCTTCCAGCTTGGAGAATTTTTGTCGCTACTACGGCCCGGAGGGGCCGGCCCATTCGTTTGAACGTCTTGCTCTTGTTCGTCTGCGTGCCATAGGAGGCGACGAGCGTCTGGGTGCTCAGGTGGAAAGAATTCGGGATGAAATAATCTATGCCTCGAGAAACATCAGTCTCAAGGAACTGATGGAGCTAAGAGAGAAGCAATTTAAGGAAAAAACAGAGAGTGGTAAGATTAATGTCAAGTTTAGCCCTGGAGGTCTCGTGGATCTCGAATATGCTGTACAGATTCTTCAGGTTATGTATGGAAAGGAACTGACCGGACTGAGAACACCCCGGATACACGATGCCCTTGCAGCCTTGACGGAAGCCGGGATTCTATCGGCGGAGGAGACTGCCCAGCTGGTTGGCGGATATGATTTTCTTCGTAATCTGATCAACGCTATGCGTATGCTACGGGGTTCAGCGAAGGATCTTTTTCTTCCCCCTGTTGATTCGGACGAGTTTGCCCATCTTGCCAGACGTATGGGATATAAAAGGGGAGGTGCACTGGATACGGCACGCCAGCTTCACATTGATATAGAAACACACATGGCGGCGGTCCGGGCCTTTGTTGAGCGACATTTTGGACGTGATTCACTACCTGGGTCTGGAACCGGGACTGTCGCTGACCTGGTTCTATCCAACAGCGTGCCCGAGGATCTCCGCCATCAGATTCTGTCCGCTGCCGGGTTTAAAGATCCTACACGTGCGTATGCTAACCTGAAGAGGCTTGCGGGTGACAAACTTAAACATCATACATTTGCCAGGCTCGCCCTGCTCGCTATCGATATTCTATTGAGAATGCCAGACCCCGATATGGCTCTGAATAACTGGGAACGATACATCCATGGGCTACCAAGTCCAGAATTCCACTACAACATTCTCTTGTCCCAGCCGATGCGACTGGAGATCATGCTAAGCATCTTTTCAGGCAGCCAGTTTTTGGCAGATACCTTGATCCGGAATCCAGAATTCTTAGAGTGGGTGATAATCCCCGGGAACCTCCACCACCTCAGAAAGCGAACCGATCTTGAGAACGAACTACAAATGGCCTCTGACGGTTGCAATAGCTACAGGGAGTGGCTTAACCAACTCCGTCGTTTCAGAAGACGGGAGATTCTCCGTATCGGTACGCGAGATATATACCTTCGGGTATCAATCGAGAACGTCATGCATGAGCTGTCCACGTTAGCCGAGGCCATCACCCAAGCAGCCCTTGAAAGAGTTTGGTCAAGTATGAAAGAAGAGATTAAGGCTCCCGGGGAGGTGGTCGATCTAAAGAATCACTTTTGCATAATGGCCTTGGGCAAGCTCGGGGGGAGCGAACTCAATTATAGTTCGGACATTGATCTCTTGGGGGTTTTTGATATCTCCGGGATTCATAAGTCACAATCTGAGATTCGGGGGACGGACCTTAAGGACCTCTGCGCAACAGTCATGGAGAGAGTTCGTGGCGATCTTTCGATGCACACGGAGGAGGGATACGTGTATCGGGTGGACCTGAGATTAAGGCCGTACGGTGGCGCGGGCGAACTCGTTCCGTCCGCTTCTGGTCTAGTGCAATACTACCGCAGTGCAGCATCTCTCTGGGAAGTTCAGGCAGCTCTCAAGATGCGGCCAGTCGCAGGCAATTTACAGATCGGTTACGATTTCCTGGAACAGATCCGCCCCATCCTTTTGAAACGCCGCAAACGCGAGGAGATTGTTCGATCCATTGAAAGGATGCGCAGAACTGCTATCGAGGCCTCTGCCAGGTGCATGGGATCCACAATGGACGTGAAGATCGGGATTGGAGGCTTGCGCGATGTGGAATTCCTGGTGCAAGGCTTACAGCTGATCCATGGACCAGACGATCCCGGCTTGCTGGGGGGAAATACGCTTATCGCTCTGGAGGGACTACGTCAGAGGAATATCTTACCTGAACCGGTGGCAGCGCAGATGAAGGAAGATTACATCTTCCTACGGCGAGTGGAACACTATCTTCAAATCCTTGAAGACCGTCAGATACACGCTTTGCCAAAGGACCCAAACGAACTGACTGCACTCGCAAAAAGGGTGCTCGGGATGGAAGGGGATGAACGGCGTTTCGTGGAAGAGTTGACGGGATGTCTCAAGCGCATACGAGATGCCTATAATTCCTACCTGCTTGGAAGAAATTGATCTAACTGATCAGGGTGTGACGGTTTTCTCTTTAATCCGATGTGTCCGACCTTCATAAACAAAGCTCTCCTCATCCCCACTCAAACTCCGGTATCTCACTTCAACTTTGGCATCGTCTGAGACGTGAAAGCAATATAATGCAGGCTGATGGTGATATAGTTGATCACAGACGCAGGCAGGCTCGCCGAGATCACACCGTTGT
>DTYH01000169.1 GCA_012961955.1 Desulfobacterales bacterium
CAGCGGTTTTGAAACTGGTTGCGGTGGCAGGATTTGAACCTACGACCTTCGGGTCATGAGCCCGACGAGCTACCAGACTGCTCCACCCCGCACTAGACTTTTTCTTATATAAGTCGTTCATGTCCTGATGTCAAGAAGAATTTGTCAGGACATTTACCAAAAATTTCGGAAGTCGGACTATCTTGCCTGAAGAGTCTATACACGCATGTCTCGTGTAACCTGTTACTAGTATATTTGTTCCTTCACTATCGCTTGATACTCTATAATTGAACAAAATAGTTGCCTTTTTTAGCTCCATCAGCTCAGTATCAATATACAGTAAATCATCGTACCTTGCAGGATTCAGATACTTGCAAAAGGCCTCGGAAACAGGAAGATAAAAACCTCTTTCCTCTATCTCGCGGTAGCTAACTCCTAACTGACGTAAAAACTCAGTACGTCCAATCTCGAATAGACGCAAATAACAGGCATGATAAACCACACCCATTTTGTCAGTGTCTCCGTAGATTACCCTGTAGATTGCCTTTGAAACAGTCATTTATATAGTGTCCTACGAGAGCCCTTCTTCGATGCGAATAAGCATGGTCTGCCCTTTTACTACTGGGAGACGGTCTA
This sequence comes from Desulfobacterales bacterium, assembly GCA_012961955.1. Classification (GTDB taxonomy): domain Bacteria; phylum Desulfobacterota; class Desulfobacteria; order Desulfobacterales; family DTYH01; genus DTYH01. The sequence goes on from DTYH01000169.1 coordinate 616, forward strand.
TCTCTGCTAAAGCCTGCCGAACATTGGATTCCTTTGCCTCATGGGTAATCATGAATATAGGTACTGCATCAGTCGTATCCCGCCCCTTTTGATGAACCGAGTCTATGCTTATATCGTACTCCCCAAGTATACCAGAAATCCTGGAAAGGACGCCAGGTCGATCCTCAGCAGAAAAACGGAAATAGTATTGAGTGACTAATTCGTCTATCGATCTTATCTTCCGCTTTTTGATATGTTGGGCCTGATATCCCAAAAGAGGGACGCGAATCTTTATTCCATTTAAGAGGTTTCGAGCTACATCCACCAGGTCGCTCACTACGGCACTCCCGGTAGGCATCATCCCCGCACCGGGTCCGTAGAGTAGTATGTTCCCAACTATGTCTCCTTTTATGTACAGAGCATTATATGCCTCGTTAACATTTGCCAGCATGCTCTTCTCTGGAATCAATGTGGGATGGACGCGTGCTTCGATAGCTTGCCCGTCATCCTTAGAGATAGCCAGAAGCTTAATCCTGTATCCAAATTGCTTCATGAATCTTATATCTAATGGTGTAACCTTGGAGATACCTTCCCGATAGATAGCGCCGAAATCGATGGGGACTCCGTAAGCAAGGGCTAGGAGGATTGTCAACTTGTGTGCTGCATCTATTCCCTCTATATCAAGCGTAGGATCGACCTCGGCATATCCCAGCTCTTGGGCCTCCTTAAGCACATCAGAAAAGGGTCTCTCCTCCTCGGTCATCTTACTCAGAATGTAGTTAGATGTGCCATTCATTATTCCAAAAAGGGTAAGGATTCGATTGGCTACCAATCCTTCCTTGATAGTGCTTATCAAGGGGATCCCTCCTCCAACGCTTGCCTCAAAAGCCACCTCTACACCTTTCTGAGATGCTGCTGAAAAGATCTCGTTACCGTATGCTGCTAGAAGCGCCTTGTTTGCCGTTACTATCTGCTTGCCTTTTTCGATTGCCCTTAAAATGTATCCCCTAGCGGGCTCATAACCTCCTATTAATTCAACCACAATATCGATTTCCGGGTCGTCTATTACATCCATAACGTTTGTTGTAAAAACATCCTTTTCTAGATGGACCCCTCTGTCTGAGGTTATGTCTATGTCTGCGATACGTTTTAGGATAAGGGATGCTCCAAGCCGAGATTCAATAATTTCCCTGTTCTTGATGAGGGTCTTTACCATACCGGTGCCGACCGTACCAAAGCCTACAAGACCAACAAACACCTTCTTCATCCCTACAATTACCTTTATTACATAATCTTTCTGATTCCTCTGATAGCCTGATTTATTCGCATCTTGTTTTCAATAAGTGCAAACCGAACATACTCATCTCCATATTCTCCGAAACCCAGGCCTGGCGATACAGCTACCTGGGCCTTTCTGATCAACATCTTGGAAAACTCGACAGATCCCATGTCCACATATTTATGCGGGATTCTTGCCCACACAAACATCGTTCCTTTGGGTTCTTTTACTGGCCAACCGATCCGGCGCAATCCAGAGACAAGGGCATCTCGCCTCTCTTTATAAGTCTCAACGATCTTTTTCACACAATCTTGCGGCCCATTCAAGGCGATGATGGAGGCAATCTGGATGGGCTGAAATATTCCATAGTCGAGATAGCTCTTAATGCGCCGAAGAGCCCCCACAATTTCAGGATTTCCTACACAAAACCCTACCCGCCATCCTGGCATACTGTAACTTTTGGACAGAGAAAAGAATTCGACTCCGATATCTTTAGCCCCGGGAACCTGTAAGAAGCTGGGAGCCTTATAACCATCAAACACCAGATCGGCATAGGCAAAGTCGTGAATTACCATTATGTCGTATTCTTTGGCATACTCGACGATCTTGTGAAAGAAATCCTTCTCAACCACCTCTGTGGTAGGATTATGTGGAAACGATATGATCAGCATCTTGGGGCGTGGCCAGGTCTGTTTTGTGGCAGCTATTAGTTCTTCAAAGAAGTCGCGTTCAGGCGTTAAAGGGATCCCTCTAACATCCCCTCCTGCTATGATCGCTGAATAAGGATGTATGGGATACGTGGGTGTAGGAGAAAAGACTACATCACCGGGACGGATGGTTACTAAAACAAGGTGAGAAATCCCTTCCTTCACTCCTATGGTGACAATGGCCTCTGTGTCAGGGTCTATATCTACATCGAACCTTCTCTTATACCAGTCGCTTATTGCCATACGAAGCTTGCTGATCCCCATAGAAGCAGAATATCGATGGTTATGGCTCTTACGTGCCGCCTCCACAAGTTTCTCCACTATATGGGGTGGTGTCGGCATGTCCGGATTTCCCATACCCAGATCTATAATGTCCTGTCCTGCTCTACGGGCATCCATCTTAATCTTGTTAACAATGTTAAATACGTACGGTGGAAGTCTGTTTAGCCTGGCAAATTCTTTCATTCTCTTCTGATCTAATATTGAGTCTTTGCAAGTTTGATTTATATGTTTCCTGAAAAGTCTAATTTTTCTCCCCATGAGGAATCTTGGGAGAGAGAATCGCTCGATGTTGATCGCAAAATGAATGTTTAAGAAACCATCAATTCAGACAAAAAAAGATTGTGAATTGTAACAGTTCATTTGGTAGCCCTTTGCCTTTTTTACTCCCGGTTACACAGATGAAGGATTAAATATCATTACACCAAAGAGCCCAGATTGTCAAAAAATTTATTTTGACAACTTTTCCAAGGGAGCTTATTATAGAATGTAAATAAGTATGACAAGGAGGAACGAATGGCACAACCACTTACCTATGCAGATGCAGGTGTAGATATTGACAGGGCCAACGAGTTGGTTCAACGTCTTAAACGGATTGCCAATGAAACACCGCGGAGTGGTGTTGTTTCCGAAATTGGGGGTTTTAGCGGTCTTTTCTCACTAAATGTAGAAAACTCCGAACAGCCGGTCCTGGTAGCCTCCACAGACGGGGTGGGAACCAAGCTTAGGATCGCCTCTATGATGAATAAACACGATACAGTGGGGATAGACCTAGTGGCCATGTGTGTAAATGATATCGCAGTACAGGGTGCGAGCCCCCTGTTCTTTCTTGACTATCTTTCAATGGGAAAATTGATTCCTGAAACAGCGGAGACGATTGTTCGGGGAATTGCCGAAGGGTGCAAACAGGCAAATTGTGCCCTTATAGGCGGCGAGACCGCTGAAATGCCTGGGTTTTATGCTGAAAACGAATACGACCTTGCAGGGTTCGTGGTCGGAATAGTTGATAATAGCAGAATCGTAGATGGCTCGGAAATTGGAGTAGGACACAAATTGATAGGAGTTGCTTCCAGTGGACTACACAGTAATGGCTATTCATTGGTGAGAAAGATCTGCTTCGAAAGACTTGGACTCAAGCTGGAAGATAGGGTAGATCTCCTCGGAAAGACCCTTGGTGAGGTTCTCATTGAACCAACCAAAATCTATTCCGATTTGATCCAAAAGCTGATTCGAGACCTTCCCATCCATGGACTCTCACACATTACCGGTGGAGGTATCATTGAGAATCTTCCACGTATTCTTCCCTCAAGCTGTTGTGCTCGAATAGAGGAAGGAAGCTGGGAAATTCCGCCGATCTTCCATTTTTTACGGGAATCGGGTAATATCTCCAATCTTGAGATGCTGAGAACGTTCAATAATGGTATCGGGCTTATCATTGTGGTACCGGAATCTGCCGTTGACGATGTATTAGAGCGAGTTGCGGCCATAGGGGAAAGAGCGTATATTATTGGAGATATTGTACAAAGAAAGGGTAGCGAAGATCAGATAATCGTTCTATAGGAAATTGATTTTTGAGTAAGCCCCGTTAGAATTTCACCCCCGTTAAACAGGGTTCCCTTCGGGAAATCTAACGGGGTGAAAACGAGAAGTAACATATCGTAGCAATTTATCGTTTTGAAAAATCGAGTAATAATGCTGTAATCAGTCAATCCCGCTCACTTTCGTGGACGCCGTTAGAATATCGTACAGGCTCTATGAGTTTCGGATTTGGTGATCGCTTACAGGCAACCCAGTTTGATTCCATTCTCCCGGATAGACTTTTCTAACGGGATGAACAATTTTGGGATTCAAGATTCGCCTGGCTAAATTTCAAAAAATCGGGTTTGCGCCCTCAGACAGTTTGAAGTTTTTAACGCCATGCGAACGTGAATCTTTTTCCAAAATTGTTCAAAAACGTTCGCAAGGTAAACCGATTAAAACTTTTTTCAAAGCGGTAAGGTGGTATAACATATCAATTTTGACCCGGGGCTTTCGCACGGGGCCTTTCTAACGGGTTAAGAACAGGGTCGGGCATCTCGTCTGATAATTTGGAGTGCATTTCTGAATAACCTGTAAGAGTACAGGAGACCTTAAATGACGGGTTTACCCGAAAAGTGCCCACTGGTGGGTCTCGATTACAGGAGGCCAAGGTGTTAGATTGTTATATCACAGGGTCCAAATCAGAAGGGAGCCAATCGTGCAAATATCCGGCTCAAAAATGTTAAATAATTGCTAAACACCAAGAGACCTAGAACAATAAGTAATATCCCCGCTCCTTTGTTGATGTAAGGGATCCAACCCTTCATTCTTTTAAAGGTTTCCAGAAAGTAATTTGTGGCAATGGAAAGGATGAAAAAGGGGATCGCAAGCCCCAGAGAATAGGAGAATAGTAGCCTTACACCGGAAAGGAGGTTTTCTGAAAGGCTTGCAATAATCAGGATGGAGCTTAGAATCGGTCCTACACATGGGGTCCAGGCCATAGCAAAGGTCACACCTACCAAAAAACTTCCCAGAAAGCCCAGAGGTTTCTTCCTCATATCAATCTTTTTTTCTTTCATCAGACTGTGCGGCTTTATTACCCCTAGTATGAAGAGCCCAAAAAGAATAATTAGGAGGCCACCGATCCTGCTAATGATAGATTTGTATGCGATCAGAAATCTTGCAAAAAAGCTAAAAGAGA
>DTYH01000170.1 GCA_012961955.1 Desulfobacterales bacterium
AAACCTAATTCTGTCCACATAGAACTGAAACAGTATATTAAGAATGGAAAATGTGTAACGATTTGGCGTTTTGAAAAAGTTGACTGATAACGTTGTAATCTGTCATTCCTGCCCTACTTTCGTGAACAATTCATTCTTAACTCTTCGCTTCAATTATGCTTCGGTCACGCTCAGCATCACGCATTCGAGTTGAACAGCTAAGAACTGACTAATAGTTTTCGCTCATTTAATGTGATAACGCGATGTAGTGGTTCTATCTGCCCCTTAACAAATGTGTCAATGACCGTGATCGTGTTGGTAACGGAAAATGCTGAGTAAATTAATTCTTTCAAGGGGATAAGCTGTTACAATTTTTTAGGAATTATCCCAATTACGTAGGCATTTGATTTCAGTTGACTTTGCCCTGCTTTTAGAATAGAAAATGTCTATATATTTAGTGTGTGCTCTTCGCCACCTATCGCATAATCATAATGATGTTTTTGTTTAACTGGATTATTCGGTGTAGCCGCCCCAGGGTTTCCTTAGTTAGAGGTCAGGGTTCAGAGATCGGCAAAAAGGCAAAATCGTTTCTCAATTTAAATCCAGGATCTTCTTCTTAGAATAGAGACAAGGAAAGGAGAGGCCCATGGCTAAAGAAAAGACAAGATCTGTGTGTAAAGAGTTCATCCAAGAAGGGCTTAAAGTCGTCCCTGAAGATATCTCAAAGCAGATAATCAAATCATACTCTGTTGATGTGCCGAAAGGAAGACTGGTATCAACGCTGCGCGAGGCAATAGATTTTTCGAAAGAGATCGGGTTTCCCGTGGTACTAAAGGCAGTCTCTCCTCAGATACTACACAAGACCGAATTGGAAGGGATATGTCTCAATATCAACTCACAAAAAGCCCTGAAAAACGCTTTTCGCAAATTAAAGGAGACATTTTCACCGCCAGACAAGTTTGGCTTGAGGGGATTCTTGATAGAGAAAATGGTTCCAGAAGGGATAGAAATTATCGTTGGACTTCAGGACGATCCACAGTTTGGGCCTGTGCTCATGTTAGGGACTGGGGGAATCTTGATCAATCTTCTCGACGATGTAACCTTCCGAGTCCTTCCGGTCTCGCGCGGCGATATTGCGGAAATGATCAATGAGCTAAAAGGAAAGAATTTGATTGAAGGGTATAGAGGGGCCCCCCCTCTCAATAAGGAGGCCCTTATAGATACTGTGTTACGGATAGGTAGCTTTGGGGTGGACGCGGCTGGCTTATACGAATCCGTTGATTTTAACCCTGTTTTGCTTACAACGGATCAGGCTGTAGTAGTAGATGCCAAGATCATACTTAAAGGAGAGGTTAGTGAGCCTCGCCTAATTCCACCCGCCCCAAACACTGATAACATGGACAAATTCTTCTATCCCCAAAATGTAGCTGTGGTAGGAGCTTCTTCGACTCCGGGAAAGATCGGTAATGCCGTATTTGACAGCCTTGCAAACCACTTGTTTACCGGTAGTGTTTACCCCATCAACAAGTCCGGTCAGGATATATTTGGAAAGAAAAGCTATCCTGATCTGAAAGATGTACCGAGTAAGATCGACCTAGTAGTGATCGTGGTGGATATGAGTCTTGTTCCGTCTATACTCGATCAATGTCGAGAGCTTGGAATATCAAACATGCTAATCATATCAGGCGGAGGAAAGGAACTTGGCGGCGAGAGGGAGGCCCTAGAAAGAGAAATCCACGAAAAGGCCATATCATATGGCATAAGGATTATTGGGCCTAATTGCATTGGTAGTTTTAATTCCGAAAACTACTATGACGCCTTCTTTCAGCTTCACGAGCGAATGATTAGACCAGGGCCGGGCAATATATCATTTATTACTCAGAGCGGTACCTATGGGTGCAGCTTTCTGGAAGCATGTGAAATAGTAGGAATCAGCAAAATGATCAGCTACGGAAATCGTGTGGATGTGGATGAAGCAGACATGATAGCCTATCTTGCCGACGATCCTGCAACTAAGGTTATCGCTTGTTATTTAGAAGGTCTGGGTGATGGCAGAAAGTTCATGAAAGCAGCCCAGCAAACGGTTAAGGAACACAAAAAGCCAATAGTTGTGTTCAAGGCCGGAAGGACCAAAAGGGCTGCTCAAGCAGCTACCTCGCATACCGGGGCATACGGGGGCTCATATGGCATCTACAAGGGAGCATTTGTTCAGAGCAATGTAATTACAACAGACAGCTTTGAGGAACTGATTGCCGTTAGCAAAGCACTCTCCATGCAGCCTGTTCCTCACGGAAACGGCATTGCCATGGTAAGTAATGGAGCAGGACCAATGGTGAATGCCATTGACTTTCTTGATAGATTCGATCTCAACCTGGTCAGGCTGGAAAATCGATCTGTCAGGGATATGACCGAACATTTCCCTCCGTTTTACATCCCAGAAAATCCTGTAGATATAACCGGTTCGGCAACCGCAGCTGACTACAAGTTTGCGATTACTACCTTAATGAATGACAAGAGGGTAGATATCATAATGCCCTGGTTTGTATTACAAGATACTCCGCTAGATGAGAATATCGTACCTTTCTTGGATGAGTTAAACGAGAAATCTGATAAGCCGATCCTTTGTGGGGCAATAGGTGGTCCTTTTACTGAGAAGATATCAAGGGCGATGGAGGAAGTTGGAGTTCCTGTATTTCGATCTGTTATCGATTGGATTACGGCAGCGAGAGGGATGGTGGAATGGAGTAAGATCATAAGAAGGTAGATTGAATAAATCTAATAAAATGTCAAATATTTCTGTTGTTATAATAACCTATAACGAAGAGAGGAATATCCGTGACTGTTTGGAGAGTGTGAAATGGGTGGATGAGGTGGTTATACTTGACAACTATAGCACAGACCGAACCATTGAGATTGCAAGCAGATACACGGATAAGATATTCATGAGAAAATGGGACGGGTATGGGAGCCAGAAGAATCGTGCTATTGAGAGGACTACGAATAACTGGATATTAGCCTTGGATGCTGATGAGCGTGTCACTCCCCCGCTTGCTGATGAAATCGAGAATCTGTTTCAAGAGGGTGACCCGCCCATGGCCGGATACGAGCTACCGTATAAGGTCTATTTCGGGAATAAATTGATCAGGCATGGTGGATGGTATCCAGAATACCATCTAAGGCTGTTCCGGAAAGATAGGGGACGATTTGAAGAGAGAGCAGTACACGAGAAGATAAGGGTTTCAGGCAAGGTTGGGAGATTAAATCATTTTGTTGAGCACTATACTTATCGTTCCATATCTGATTTTATTCAAAGGATGGATCGGTACTCAACACTATCAGCAGAGACGTATTTTAAGGAAGGACGTCGTATTGGCTGGATTCAGGCGTCGTTTCGAGCCTGGTTCGCCTTTACGCAGATGTATATATTAAGGGCAGGCTTTTTGGACGGGGCGGCTGGATTTCAATTAGCTATACTGTATGCATTTTATACATTTACAAAATATGCAAAACTGAACGAGTTGTATACAAAAGACACATAACCAAATTCGATGGTCTCGTAAAAAGTCTCCTAACACGTCACTCCCGCGAAGGCGGGAGTCCATGAGACGCTGTAATAAGAAGATTCCTGCTTACACGGGAATGAGTCAAAAAGGCAAATTCCGACTTTTTACGAAACGATCAAATATCACTCGACAACTTTATTATCACTAATTACTAGATTTATTTAAAAGAAAGGGTGATGAAGTCCACCTAACCCAATCGACTCGGACTACCGGGCTCGTAGCTTCTACCTCAACAGGGGTAGAAGCTTTTTTATTCCCGGAATGTAGATTTAGGAGGAAGATAAGAGGGAGTCATATGGTGAACTGCGAGAATGCCTGCTTTCTATGACGGACCGGCTTAACAGGACAGCTGGTTAGAAGATAGGAAGACTGCAGGATCTATAGCACAAGCTAAGGGACCAGGATTTGAATCTCGTTATGCTTGGCCAGTTCAAGCGCGGCGAGTCTACCTTTATCAATCCCCTCATCGGTGAATCAATCTTGCGAACGGCTATTGTACCCCTGACTTCAGTGGTCACTATGCTCCACTACGGTGAAAAGGCACGAGCAGTGGTACACTGTGTGAGTGGCCATTGTAGAAATGTGGAGCTGGCCAAGCTCCCCGAATTTATTACCGAGCCAGGCAATCCCAAAAACAGGAAAGGGGTAAAAGAGGCGGAGGTCTTCTATCCCTCTGATTAGCTTAAGGATGTGGTACGCATCATCGACACTCCAGGTGTGGGCTTGGTCTACACACATGAGACGGAGGTTGTCTATAGTTATTTGCTATACGCAGATGCAGCCATCTTTATCGTCTCTGCCGATCCGCCCGTCTCTGACTCGGAACAGAAGTTCTTGCGCGACGCCCGTGGTTTTGTATGTAAGCTATTCTTTATTCAGAAGAAGATGGACCAGATGAGTGAGGCTGAGCGCAAGGAGTCTTTGGATTTCACTTTGGGGGTGCTAAGAGAGGACATCGGATCTGATGGTCTGGTAGTTTATCCATACTCGGGCAAGCTGGCGATTGAGGCTAAGCTGGGAGGTGATGCGACCAATCCTGAGGCCAGTCTTCCACCTTCCTTTGAGAAACGCCTCAAGGAATTTTTGCTTGGTGAGGAGGGAAAGGAATTTCTAGAAGCAGCAGTGGGTAACTTGCTCAAATATTTGGGTGATGAGACTATTGCCTTTAAACTTGAGAGGGAGCTGTCCAGACGCCGTTAGCAGAGCTCACGAGCAGGATAGGAGGCTTTGAGGGGAAATAAAAGGCTGTAGCAGGTAGAGAGGGAGAAGAACCAGTATCTCCTGACAGGAGCAATAAAAAAAGGTGCTTACAGGCCAGGATGAGGATATTGCTGCCTTTAGGAGAGAGGAGCTTTCCAGACTCCTGGCCGCCTTTGAAGAGGAGTATCTGTTTCGTCTCAAATCGGACAGCAAGAATCTTCGTGCCGAATTGGAGGAGTTTGTCTTTCCCCACGTGAAAGAGACCTTTGGTCTATGGCATAGAGCTGAAACAGATAGGGTGGCCTCCGCCGTTGAGACGGTTCAGCGAGAGTTTAGCGAAAATGCCAATCGCGCCATTCAGGGCATTATCGAACTTATCTAAAAATATATTTGAAATCAAGATAAGAGATATTAACAGGAGTGGAGGAATTCTCTAAAAAGAGCGATTTCTATTTTCTGCTCCAAGGATGCCCAGTCGGGCTGGAGATCATCCGCCTTTCAGTGATGAACATATTAGCTGCCTTTCTGGCCAAGGACTTGATAATCCGCAGGATGCATGATATGGTTAGTGAACTTGTAGATTGCCATTGTGGTCGAGTACGCTACGATTTGACACGACGAATCCAAACTACTGCCAAATGGTTTGAGTGCAGCCTCAACAAGAAGGTGGATCTTACCCTTAACGGGATAAGGGAGGCACTCTCACGTGGACTGGCCTTAAAGAAGCGGAGGCTGGCCGAGGTAGGACGAGCCCTTTCCTAGTTGAGTGAGCGACTTGGCTCTATTTCTACGGTGTAAGAGGAGCCCCTGAGGTGTCGGGATCGAATCGAACGGTTATAGGAAGCATGAATGTGGTATAATTATTACTGACACACTAAATCGAGAAATAGTTGAGACTAGATTTCTTTTTGTCTATTGTTAGTAGATGTTTATTTAGTAAATATTGTCTATTTACCTCGTTAGAAAAGCCCTGTCCTACCTCATTGGGCCTTTCTAACGAGGTAAACACGCGGTTTAATGCCCGGTGTGAAATTCTAACGGGGTTTACCACTCACGTCGGCAACAGACTGGCCCAAGAGGAGCGCAGCGAGTTTTGCGGGTAGTTTCAATCCTTAACTAGACGTATAAATACGTGTTTCTTATCGTACCGTATTGGTGTCAGCAAGTCGGTAAGTGCTCGAGTGATGCCTGCAACCACACGCCCCAGACAGGTATAGGCAATCTTATCCGGCGTGTCTTTAGCCGTATGATAGTATTCAAAGCGGAAAAGAGGAGTATCCGTAACTATGATAACCGGATACCCTTCCTTCTAAAGGGACGAGTGGTCGGACTACCCTATCCCTGTCATCGATTCAGGAGGAGGTACACCCTCAGAGAGAAAATCTGTATACTCCCGAAATATAGCTATGGGTTCATGAAGCAAATGCCTTGACGACATATTACCGACAACGCGTATGAAGTTTCCGGTATTCGGATAGAAAAAGCTGAAAGGGAAGCGGTAACGGTGGCTTCCCACGTTCTCAGTGTGGAAAAAAGCCGCCTCTTCATTTACGAATGCTACCAGTCGTACTGTCCAGGAATGTTCTTCATGTATTGTTTCAGACAAATTAAGGGAAAAAGTGTTCGTTTGAACAGCCCTTAGCCCGTCCCCAATATAGCTGGAAAGATAAGTCAATGATGGTAAGCAGATAATATCCAACACAGCTATACTCAGCATGGCCAAGTCCTCTCCTAGATCTGATCAGGTGAAATGGCTCGTGATAAGGTTCTTTCCAGGGAGCTTCCCTCTGTGGTTGTGGGAAGACCTAGCCCAGTCGCTTTAGGATACGGTAACAAATGGATTCACTTAACCAGTATCCATCATTGCGCGGATACCTACTAATCTGCCGATGGCTCAAATGGGGATCTTCTTTTTTCTCCTCTACAGCAGCTTCTCTTTCTACCCCCGTCGATCTCAGTACCGAAACTCCGAGGAAAAGGAGAACGATACCTGGTGATGGTCAGAAGACATATCCATAGCTACTGGGTAACCTGGAGATAGACTCTCCGAATCAGGTATGGGCCAGCGATATCACGTATATACAACTGAAGGGTGGCTTTGTATATCTAACGGTGGTGATGGAATGGTACAGCCGGTACGTTCTTTCCTGGGAGGTCTCGACCACGCTGGATAAGGATTTCTGCATAAGGGCCCTTGGGAAGGCCCTTTGGCCCTTGAGGCGGATATCTTCAACTCGTACCGTGCGCCCGTACGCGGATTCATTTACAGTGGAGGTGGGAATTGCTAAACATCTTACCTGAAGTCCGAAAGGCCGACAGGGACAAAGCGTGGTGTATTAGAGGGGAGACGTCAGCTCCGTCAAGCGGACGGGTTCCCCAAGAGCGAGCTCGATATGGCGAAAGCTGAACTGCTTGAACCCCAGGGTCGAACGGGGCCAGTTGAATCGGGTGAGAACGATGGTGAAACCCACCCTCTCTTGGATAGAAGAACGGTTGGACGCGGTCCTCTATCTCCACCCTGACATATCAGGGGCAACGACTCGAATGGGGCGCCTATGTCGAGCGCATCTGAATGAATGACTAGAGGGGGATTCCCCGAGTCCGAACGCAAACAGGGCTATGGCTCGACAGGAGCCTGAATATTCGACCAGGGAACGGAGCTTGCGCAGTACTCGCTGGAGTAACGTCCCGCCAAGGAGACGGTAGCACCGTTCTCAGGGCGAAGGCAAGCAGGTTTTCTGACTGGAACCGATGCAAGAGGAGCACATAGCGCAGGACCCAAACATATTGCTGACAATACTTAGCGGATGGCTCAGAAACCAAGGGGGTCAAGTTCGACAAGGTGTTTCAGAAACTGTACAACACCGACCTCTGGACGATGGCCTATGAAAGCATTGCACCAAAACCGGGCAACATGACCCACGGCAGTGATGAGAGAACGGTAGACGGCATG
>DTYH01000171.1 GCA_012961955.1 Desulfobacterales bacterium
CCTTGCTTTGGTCCCCATAACCACTGTTTCCTTTTCTATACTGGGACATTTTAAACTATCTGAAGCGAACATAAGGACATTACTGTTAAAATATTTTCTACCCGAATCGAATCTTGTACCTATTATTCAGGGTAACATAGAAAAATTTGCTCAAAACGCTACCACTTTAGGCATTATTAGCACTATTGCTCTATTACTTATATCTTTCGCTGTGTTATGTGCGATAGAAGCGGCATTTAATCTTATCTGGCGGGTTCAGAAGAAACGGACTTACTTTAACAAATTCATCTCTTTCTGGACGGTCCTTACTCTCACACCCCTCTTACTAGGATCATCTCTAGGTTATATCGCCAAGTTCGAGCACCTTTCCTTTTCCCCTTTAATAATCTCCTTTGTGCTGAGCACAATTGGGTTACTTTTCCTGTATCGCCTCTTCCCTTACTCTGATGTAACCCTCAAAGCTGCTTTTATTGGTAGCGCCGTTGCCAGCATCCTTTTTGAGGCTCTCAAATGGGGTTTCAAGTATTATATCAATTACTACGCAGGCTTTGGCAGGATTTACGGAGCGCTGAGTGTCATCCCCATATTCCTTGTCTGGCTATACTGGGTGTGGATCATTGTATTACTCGGGGCTGAAATCGCATTTATCTGTGATTATCCCTATACCCTTTCCCACGACAAGTTTCTCCAATACAACCCTATGTGGCCAGTCATTATTTTGTTAAAGCTCATGAATAGATTTCAGAAAGACAAAAAATGCCTAACTAGTAAAGATCTGTCCAAAGAATTACATCTATCCTTGGAAACCATCAACTTTCTGACAGATCAACTTATGAGACACGGTTGGATTATTAGGAGCGAAAAGGAAACTTGGGTGCCCAATTATCCTTTAGAAAACCTATCCCTGAGAGAAGTTGTGTCTATCAATAAGGGTTTCCATAAAGTTGATTGTGTCTCCATGGAAAAACTGGAAAAGCTATGGCACGAACTGGAGGCATTCCTCAAGAAGGAATGGGATAGCATTACGCTGGGATCATTAATGAAGCACGATGGTGTTTTACACAAATCTTCGGCTTGACACTATCCCCAAATTTATGTTAGTGGAAGACATTCTATCTTCCTACCTTCACGGCCTGTATAGGAGCGTATTAACCCTGCGACGTCATTTGTTGGTTTTGGATTCAAGCGTGGCAGTTGTCTCCTTAATGAAACTACAATATGCACAGAACCGAATAGGTTCCGGAGGGGGTCAAGAATAGTAACAAGGGAAGGTCCTAATCGACTAAACTTTAACGAAAGGAGGTATCTTGTTTATATGGGTAAACGCTCTTTAATTTTAACTACGGTATTAGGGATGACGATATCTATCTTTCTCCTTTCCATGGCATTTGCTGGACAAGAAGTACCTGACACTATCACAATGAAATCGGCACTCTTTAAGAAACACAAAAAGGGCCTGGTGACCTTCACCCACAAAAAGCACAGTATTGACTACAATATAGCCTGCGTAGAATGTCATCACGTATATAAAGATGGCAAGAATGTGTGGAAGGAAGGGGATAATGTCAAAAAATGTATGGAATGTCATAATAAAGCGGGGAAACCCAGGGCCAAAAAAGGAGAGAAATTATCCAAGGATGAAAAAATTAAGTACCTTTATACTGCTATCCATGCAAACTGTAAGGGGTGTCACAAAGACTTAAAGAAACAGGGTAAAAAGACAGGCCCCACAAAATGTACTGAATGCCATCCAAAGAAAGAGAAGAAAAAATAATTCTACCACTTAAGGAAGACTCTACTTTACCCCCATTAAATCGTCGAGTAAGAGTCTCTCCCCCTTCCCCCCACCCCAAAAAAGGAGGGGGGAAGGGGATAACCAATAAATACATCACTGGCTTCTTTTGCGCTACCTATCACGTTCCATATACTACCTTTCATCCCCTAAATCCATCTTCTCAAGAAGTAGCCATGTTCACATTGCCTATCAAGCTGTGTCTTTAGTTTACCAAGTTTCGCGCCTTTATCGGTTTTTCCGCCTTCCCCGGGGAATCACACAAACCTTACAACGCCCGGTCACTCTCGTCAAACCTCCCCCTCGAACTCCAGAAACACGAACCAAAAATCCATGTCATGACTAAAACTTTCCCTCATATGCACAAGATCAAATACCCCAGAGCCTATTCTCTCAGAGAACCATTAGTCCATGCGATTCGTTCTGTAGTGGGATGCGAAACTTGAGAACCTATACTAATACTACTGGCGGCAATGTGGATATTCTGTTTAAGCGGCAAGGCACAAGGGATGCTACCTGCGAGAGGCTATTACTGAGAAACAATAGGTTTAGATCCGAGGTGGATTCAAGCCATCGGGCGCCCCGTTTTGGAGATAGCAAATACCCTCCGCTGCCAGCGAGGTCTCGCTCATCGGAAGAGAACCTGATTTACGAATCGGAAACCTGTCCAGGTATTCCTATACCCGTCACTTAAGATATATCTCCTAAAAAAACCCTCACCAGGAAAGGATTTTTCTCCTGGTGGGCTGGGTAACTATCTACTCTGCTGTCCTGAGAATTTAGGACAATGACTCTTTGGCCTGGCCTATTTATTTATGCTCCTATTTCTTCCTTAATCGAAACAGCTATCTTATAAAGGACGGTGAGTATCAAGAACCCTACTCCCCAGACTCCAAGGGCTATTAGTGCTTCCGGCAATGTCGGCCAGTATTCCGTCACATGACCTAAAGGGGACGGAATAAAACCGCCAGAAATCAAGCCGAGTCCTTTGTCTATCCACGTTGAGGCGAATACGGCAACACATGCGACTGCTAATACGCTCTCACTTCGTCTTGTAGCAGGATTGATCAGGAGGATAATCGCCAGTACTGCAAGCAGAACAGAGGCCCACATCCATGGCACAAGTATTCCGTGCCCTTCTAGGCCGAAAAAGAGGTATTCGAAGTGATGCATGTGCTCGGGAATGTGGCTATACATGGCAGTAAAAACCTCGCACAGAAAGAAAAACCCGTTCAAAATGATGGCATATGTGACAATCTTAGCCAGTGTTTGAATCTGTTCCCTCCCGGGATCGAATCTTGTTAACCTTCTTATAATAAGACACAGGATGATAAGGAAGGCAGGCCCGGAAGCAAATGCTGAGGACAGAAAACGTGGGGCCAATATAGCAGTAAGCCAGAAGCCCCTTCCTGGAAGGCCGCAGTAGAGATAGGCTGTAACTGTATGAATGCTGACAGCCCAGGGGATAGAAAGATATATTAAGGGTTTTACCCAACTTGGTGGGGACACTGCATTCCGTTCTGCTGATAACACAACCCAGCCAATAACTATATTGAGGAAGAGGTATCCATTTAGCACGATCATGTCCCAGAATAGGATCGAATTGGGTGTTGGATGGAGAAGTACATTAAAGAGCCTAATCGGCTGACCTAGGTCTACGATAATGAACAACAGGCACATCGAGACGGCACCAACGGCCAGAAACTCCCCTAAGATGGTGATCCTGCCAAACGCCTTGTAATTATGCAGGTAGTAAGGCAAAACCACCATGACGGCAGATGCTGCGACGCCTACAAGGAACGTGAATTGCGCTATGTAGAAGCCCCACGAAACGTCCCTACCCATACCGGTTATTTTAAGGCCTTCCGTAAACTGCAAGAGATAAAAACTAAAACCTACCCCTATAAGAATAAGGAGTGATATTATCCATCCCCAGTATCTTTGACTCCCTGTTAACGCCTTCTCAAGCATAACCACCTCATACTCATACTATATAGTAAATTGCGGGTCCCGTACCAAGACCAGGTTTGCGTCGAATGGTATAATGTGAACGTAGCACCTTCCTCACATCCGAGTCAGGATTACCCAGATCACCGAAAATCAATGCCTTCTCCTTACATGCCTCAACGCACGCTGGAAGAAGACCTGCGACCAACCTCTCCTCGCAGAAGTTACACTTTTCTACCACCCCTTTGGTCCTTGTGGGAAAGTTCGGATTTGTGGGAAAGTCCGGGTTTTTCTCCTTAGGAGCACGCCTCGGATCTCCCCAGTTAAAACTCCTCGATCCGTAGGGGCAGGCAGCCATACAGAATCTGCACCCTATGCAACGATGGTAGTCCATCATGACAATCCCGTCTTCTCTCTTAAAAGTCGCCTTTGTGGGACATACCCGGACACAAGGAGGATCGTCGCAATGGTTGCAAAGAACTATGACGGGCCTGTGTTTAAGCGTCTCCTCGAGGAATTCATGCTCCTGATTAGGAAAGGCATTCTCGTACGGTTCAGTCCAGATCCATTTAATCTCCTGCCTTGAATTTCCAACATCAGGAACATTATGGGCACGATGGCACGCAAGAATACAGTCTTGACATCCGTCCTTATCCCGACACTTTCTCGTATCTATCACCATAGCCCATCTTTTCGCTTCCCTAGCCTCCTCTCCTTGAGCAAACTCTGGTAAATCACGACCTGCGAACACGTCGTATGCTGGCTTCGCTCCGAGTCCCAGTAGGGATATTCCAGCTATCTTCAAGAAGTTCCTTCTACTTACACCCATTACCTCTTCTCCTTCGGCTCTATATGGCAATCCCAACAGTAGGGTTTAACCCCCACATAGTTGTGGCACTGATCGCAGAACTCAGCCTTCTTCGAATGACAGCCCATGCACGAATCGGAAAGACTTGTATTGGCAAGATTCATGCTGTACTTCTTTCCGTTACTACTTATATAAAGCCTATTCCCTTCACGTACCACGGAATTCCTCCACTCGTTCAGCAACCGCATATGCGAGGTCTTCATATAGGGAGTTGGCTCTACACATTCCTTCTCCCTGGTAAGGAGCTTAGGCTTTGGTGACGGTGCAGCCTTCCCCCTGTTGTACCAGAAAGGGAAAGTAATTAATGTGACGAAGACAATAATTCCAACAATGATTTTGCCTGCATCATACATCTTCATCTTCATCCTCCATTCCCGGGAGGGGCTCACCACGCAGATTGGTTGTCCTCTTCTTCTCCCCCTCCAACACGAGGGCATTACCCACTAGCTCATGAACGCCTGTCACATCCACTTCAGGTACCCAGTACTCCATCAGCGCTGGAAAGACGGCTCTATCAATCGCACAAATACAGGCAAGCATATTCACCCCGTGTTTCTCGCGAACGTACTTGACAGCGTTTGCTCTGGGTAAGCCTCCCCTCATCCTCAGTTCCATATCTTCCCCTGCATTTAGCCCTGCACCGCTCCCACAGCAGAAGGTCTGCTCCCTGATGGTATTCTCAGGCATCTCATAGAAATGATTACACACGTTCTTGATAATATAGCGCGGCTCCTCAAAGAGTCCCATGGCCCTGGAAGGGTTACACGAATCATGATATGTTACTATCAGGTTATCATTTCGGCTCGCGTCTAACTTCAGCTTGTTGTGCTTTATTAGATCCGCCGTAAATTCCGTGATGTGTACCATCTTTGTAGATTTTGCGTTTTCAAATTTTGTGCCGGTTATGGGTGATACCGGTTCCTCGAGAAAATCGGCAGGGCCGTTCATGGTATCTATGTACTGATTAACGACCCGCCACATGTGGCCGCA
>DTYH01000172.1 GCA_012961955.1 Desulfobacterales bacterium
TCTGTTCATCACATGGTACCATGCGTCCGGGTACTGTATCCTTAAAGGCCTGCTCATAAGATCTGATTATCATTTCACAGAATAACAGTCAACAGCAGATTTGACTCCTATCACACATTGCCTTCGCTGGGGGATGGGAAGGAGTTTACAGGTAGAAGGGGTAGACTATCTGACCTTCATGATACAGGGGTTCATCGCCCTCTCCTCCATGAGTCAAAGTTTCGGCATAGCAACTGATATCAACATTTCCCGCTTTTACTGGATGATCTTCGAAGAGTTCCAGACCGCCCCTATCTCCTCTCTCTCGGTAGTTCTGGGAGAGTGTTGAGTGGGGCGGTGAGAGGGATGCTTGCCTCTCTGGTCATATTCCTCCTGGCTTTTGGCTTTGGGGTTAAACTGGGGTCAATGGAGGTTTCTTGTTCTCTTTATTTCTCAACACCTTCACGTTTGCTTCAGCGGCGGCGATTACCTCTATGGTGGTTAAATTCCATGCCGACCAGGCCAGTTTTAACAGTTTCTTCATTGTGCCAATGTCCTTTCTCTGTGGGACATTTTTCTCCTTATCCGGGCTTCCTGACTGGGTCTATCTTTTGGCACAGGTTCTCCCTTAACCCATGCCAGTGTATGCATTAGAGCGCCAGCCCTTGGAAAGGATATTCCGCTACCTTCCCTTATGGTCATGACCATCTATTCTGTGCTATTGTTTTTGGGGGCCATTGCCTGTGTAAGGAGGTCCAGTGTTTAGAGGATGCTGAAAAAGTCGCTTTTTCAGCATCCACAGGATAAAAGACTTGACAAAGGACGTTTGAATTGATATGGAATAAAAGGTAATATATCTTTGTTCTTTAAAGGACAGGTATTATAGGTTCCCCCTCAGGGATTAAAGGGGAATCCTGTGAGAGTCAGGAGCTGCCCCGCATCTGTAAGTAGGGACGAAATCCACAAAAAACGACTGTTCCGTTGAAACTGAATGGGAAGGTTTGGAGACTACGGCGAGCTGCGAGCCAGAAGATCTGCCTATGATATATCTTGTCAGAGACCCTCCGAGGGGAGCTGGTTTGCAAGAATGTAGTATCTGTTGGGGTTGATGCCCGATTAGATTATTGCTTCAGGGGTTTAGAGCCCGATCTCCTTTTGGAGGTCGGGCTTTTTTATTGCAATCTGGCATGGAGTTTTGGAGGTAAGAAGTTCGTTAAATAGAGAGGTTCAATGTCAAAAGAAAAGAGAAAGGGATTAATCAGTGTCTTGATTCAGACGGAATTGGAGTTTTCCTAAGATTGCGTTAACTACAAAAGCAGGAGGAAAACGCCATGTCCAAAAAGAGAAAGAATTACACCCCTGAGGAGAAAGTCGGTATTCTGAAACAGCACACAATCATAAAAGATATGGTTCAAGGATAAGAGTTCGATGCTTCGACGGGTATAGAGCATTTCAAGAAAAGGACTGGAACTTGAACGACTGAAACGTTCAGCTGATCTGTATTCCAAAATCTGTTCAGAGGATGATGAGTTAAAACATCTAACAAAAATAGCCGTTACTGGTTGGCCAGAATGAAAAGGCTTAAAAGAGGTATGGTGATTGACGTAAATCTTGATTCAACTTCCGACTCTGAAACCGGTAAAACAACACCATCCGTAGTTGTGACCAACGATGTATATAATGAGAAGGTTCCGGTTATTCAAGTTGTTCCAATAACTGTATGGAGTGCTAAAAAAGCTCAAGTCACAACCTATGTAGAAATCCATTCCTCTGAAGCTAAGGGCCTTTCTAAGAAATCTATAGCCGATTGTCTGCAGACGCGCCCTATAGATCGCCTCACAGACTGGTAAAAATTCGTGGAAAATTGTCTTCTGATAAGCTGGAAGAAATAAACTGAGCCTTGGAGACCGTCTTTGAACTTAATTGATAGCATTAAGACATGAAGAGCCCCAATAGTCACTCAACCCATACCTTGGCGAAGATATTCATATACACCCGATTCACGTTGTGAAAATACAAAGTTTATGGTCACCACCCGGTTGATCCCTTACGTAGCCATGAATTTGAGCTTGTTACTCACCCTTATAACCAAGATTCATGGCACGAAAGAATTTCCCTTTTAAAAGCTCAGCATTTTGCAATTGGTGGAGACGCTATTTCGACACCACAGACTCGACTTTTGTAAGATTCTTTTTACAATGTTACCAGGTTGGTAACGGATACTAAGGGCATCATAGATCGTCTCATGAAATTATTCAGCTCGGGGAGACTTCATACTACTAAGAGGAAAGAGGAATTGGGGGGCCAGGTCTTGATTTTCGAACTATTTTTATGTTATTGGTTTTATACATGGTTAGACCGGTAAGAATAGAATTTCCCGGTGGAGTTTATCACCTTACTCAAGAGGTAATAAAGAGCAGAGAATTTTTGAGGATGATAAACGCCGGGAAGCTTTCTTACCGATACTTGAATCAACGGATCCACCACACATGTCCTCACCGTATTCCCTGATAGCTTCAGCATCCTTGATATCCCCCTGATAGATCCCCCTTTGACCTTGATACCCTCACTTGATGCCATTTACACATAGTGATCACTCTCCTTCCCCCTCCCCTTACATTTACTTACCGTTTTAGAAAGCGTCACCCTGTGGACAGAGGTCCAATAAACAGTTGTCATATGTCTGAAGAGGGCAGGGCTCAATGACTCGCTTTTCTAACGGGATTTACCCCGGGGAGTATTATACTACCGCAAGGGGTTAA
>DTYH01000173.1 GCA_012961955.1 Desulfobacterales bacterium
AAGGTCCCCTATCGTCCAGTTTATTATGGTTTCTTCACTTATTCGTGAGTTAGGGATGATCTGCCTTTTGTTCTGCCATGTTCTTATCACGGTATGCCTGAGTGTTATATCCTCTACGGTCCCATATTCACCTTCCATTTCCACGACATCGCCGACTCGAAAAGGGCGAAAAATAGCGATAGAAATACCACTAAATACGTTAGAAAGTACCTTCTGTGCCGCAAAACCTATGACGATGGCAGCGATACCTGCACCGGCTGCCATGCCGAGCATTAAGTTGGGAAGACTAGGGATGAGTGAAATCACGACTATACCGCCTATTACGTAAATTGTGACGATTATTATTCTTCTAACTACAGTATAAGTAGTTTCATCAACTTTGAGCTTCCCGCTTGCGAATTTGAAGTAAATTACCAAAGCTCGATTTATGACTTGAACAGCAATGACCGTAGCTATAATCGCAATTGATATTTTAATAAGGGTAATGAGGGTATCCGAGGTTCCTGTTAGTATATCCGTTATATTTAGTTGGAGCATATTAAAATTAATTTACTCAAAATAACATTTACGTCCCTGACTTCATTCAGGATGTCCATTAAGTCCTCCAAATGCTCTCGGTTCTCACATAAAAAGACCCCTTTACCCTCTGACCCTGATAGAGTCTTAACAATTAGAGGACATTCGAACTCTTTCTCAGTAATATCTATATTTACAGGAAATCGAGCCAGCATTGTTCTGGGAGTTGGTAAGTTATCAGCGGCTAAAATCCTTGATAGATAAGCCACCTAACAAAATTAATCTGAAACCTCAGTCCAGAATCGTGCAATAGCATTGAATATTCTCTCTCTTAATGCCTGAATTATCTCTTGTTTTACTCTTAATTCCTGTGGATCAAAACAAACTTCGTTCAAATAGAGCTTACGGTTAATCTCTATTTGAATCCAGGGAATCCCCTTTCGCTCATAATGTAACTGTGCGATATACCCACCTAAAAAGGGATTATTTATTGTGACCTCACCTTCATTGGCAAATACACGCCGAAAGGATTCTGCAAGTGTCTGTATCCATTCAGGAGGGCAGGTTATAGGACCATGTTCTCCAGCAGGCATCCCCCGATTGTCGCCTCGATTGCATAAACATATAAGCGGCCTTGGCTGACCCGGGTTATCGCTAATTGGGGGTGAATAGGGTAGCATACTATGACAGTCAAGAGCCAATTTGATGTTGTGATTGTCCAGAAGATCATCCAACTTTTCGTGATAGGGGAAGTAATATCTCTGCAATAATGTATCAATAATAGCATCATCAGGAAACTTACCTCCCTTATACACTGTAGTCCCGTTTACGGTCGCAGTCTTTACAACTCCATCCCGGTTTCCGGGTGGACGATCGTCTGGAGCTCGGTTCACATCTACTATTGCACGTGCGATGGGCATTTCGATAAAAGCCGATACACAGTTCCTGAAATCATATATCTCACTTGTTAAGGTATCACCATCATAAAAGATATCTCTGTCTGTTATACCGACTATCTCTTTCACTTCAGGCGGGACGATCTCGCCACCATGCGGAATGGATATCAATAAAGGATATACAGTACCCATTTAGTATCCTCCGGCAGTTCCGTCCCTCCTGACCTCGGCTACGCCCTGAAAGCCAGTACCATCGTGCTTTTTTAGTACTGCGTGTATAGCACCAAGATAAAAAGAAAATGCTTCTCTTTTATCTATTCGATAACCCTTCTGTTGAAACAATGTCAGAAGTTCATCAGGAAAACGTTCTGCTTCGAGACTTATACGTCCTCCCAGTGAACAGTGCAGACGTGGGGCTCGCATTGCCTCATCAATCGGCTGGTGCTCGTCAACCACATGGATTAAGAATTGGGCAATGGAGGAAAAGATTCGTTCACTGCCTGGACTGCCCACCGCCATCCATATATCCTTATTCCTGAAGATAAGAGTTGGTGCGACAGTAGCCCAGGGAACCGCATTCGGACGTAGATAAAAGGGATGAGAGAATATTTTATAGTCATAATCCATCAGGTAGTTGTTATAAAGAAAACCAAGCCCATCCGCAGCAGCTTTACTCCCATAGACCTTTTCAATGGACTGGGTCAGACTTACTGCCAGCCCGGAATTGTCTATAACCGAAAGATGGGTAGTTTCTCCATAAAGTTCGTCTTCGGTTTCGTGGATTGGCATGTGTATCTGCGTTTCACGGGTGATTTCACGGATGCATTTACGGACATAAGTGCGCTTAAGCATATCCTGTTCTGTCACCTGGGGATAATAATTGGGATCAAAGGGTCGGTCTGATCGTTCCAGCAGGGTATTTCTAAAAATTTCCACTAGGAATAGCGCTCTGTCAAACTCGTTTTTATTCAGGTGCCTGGATCTTATCATATTTATCATCATCAAGGTGAAGAGCAGGCTTCTTCCGGCACCCGGTGGTGGCATACTGTAAACAATTAATCTCCGGAATTTACGTCGTAGAGGCTTGCGGACTATGGGCCAGGGGATCAAGGCAAGGTCGTCATATCTGAGCAAACCGCCGTTCTCACGCATATCTGCATCTATTTGCTTGGCGATTGTTCCCTGATAGAACTCTTCTACACCATTCCTGGCAAGTATCCGTAACATTTTGGCGAGATCCGGCTGGCAGAATCTTTCTCCTGGCATATAAGGTTCTCCATCCTTGAGAAAGTATCTCTTACCCGACCCAGACTCAACCTTATCAAAATTTTTAAGCTCCTGTTTCTGGAGACGATGCTGCAAGAGCGTGATTGTATATCCTGCCTCTGCTAAACGGATGGCAGGTTCGAGGACTTTTTCCCACGATAGTCTTCCATAACGGTTGTTGACATACCATAGGGTGGCAGGTGTGCTGGGTACTGTGGTGGCGCGATAACCATAAGAACGATCACCCTTGTAAATTCCACTAACATGGGCAAGTGAGGGTGCCCTGGATGAGCCATCAATTGCCAGTACCTTTCCCCCTAAACTGATTAGCATCATGGTCTGTCCCCCGATGCCACTGCTCTGGGGCTCACAGACGCCAAGTGCTAAAGCCGCAGCACAGACTGCATCCACTGCGTTTCCGCCCTGCTTTAACATCTCAACACCTGCCTGAGTCGCATCAGGGAAGGCAGTGGCGACCAT
>DTYH01000174.1 GCA_012961955.1 Desulfobacterales bacterium
AGTTGCCTTATCCTGGGATCTACTTTGGCTCGCTTCCCACTCAGAAAAGCCTGCCTGAGGCAGACAGGTCTCCGCTCCCTGCTCCAAGGCCTTCCTCCACCGATACAGGGGGTGTGGGGAGAATCTCGTACTCCTTGGCAATCTCTACCCCATTCCCACATAGCTCCCATTCCTTGAGAACCTGAAGCTTTTCCTGGGGGTAAACCTCTTTGGCCTTCTGTGATGTTCCGTGATCAGTTGAACGCTCATACATCTTACCTCCTCCTTTATAAATCTATCATCCTCTATCGAAGCGTTCAACCAACACCTTTTAGACCCCATCTTCGTCCACATCGGACTGAAACAGTAGATATAGAAATTCCACTTCAATGTGGCATCCTGCACAAAATTTTTGTAACAGGGCGGAGAATTTTGGGATTCAGAATTCGCCTGGTTAAATTTCAAAAAATCGGGCTTGCGTCCTTCAAACAGTTTGAAATTTTTAGTGCTAGGCTCATTCTGAGTCTTCTTCCAAGATTGCTCAGTGATGTTCGCAAAGAGACTTTTTACTAAACCGTCAACTTTGATATTTCTTTAATTCGAGATTTGCCACCCCACGGGTTGCTCTGGTTAGCAGGACCGAGCAATACGAGTACTAAAAATTACATCAGTTTATCAATGTTATGAAAATTTGTAGCACTCAATGTTGGTTTAGGTCTTTGTCAGAGTCGTAGTATACCCCATATGACCGGTCTTTGAAAGATAAAAGTGCGATTTGATTGCATAGAGGCTCTATGAGTGGAGGGATGGCATATAAGTGTTCTTGGAAACATCTGTACTCTGTTATCACGATGGTTTTTCGTGAGAAGCAAGAAAGACTTCATAGGGAGCGGAGATTGATTTCACGTCCCTTCTTTCGGAGGAGTATTAAACGAAATTGTACTTCCGTATCCTGGTGCGAAGTAGCATACGGGTAAGACCTAATAGCTTTGCAGCCTTGGATTTAGTCCCTTTGGTCCTTCCCAGGGCGTGCTGAATCAGTATTTTTCTAATTCCATGAGGTCTATCCCTTCTGGAAGTAGATTTAGAGAAGCGTTATGAGACGAGTAGAAGGGTGATGGACCACTATTCTTATCTGTTCCCTTAAGGAAGTAGAGGTGTTCAGGTTTTAAGGCCAAGTCGTTTTATATTAAAACCACCCTTCCCAATACATTTCTAAGTTCTCTGACGTTCCCCGGCCGCTTATGTCTCCACAGGATTACTTCTGCTTCGGGAAGAATCTCTATAAAGTTCTTTTTGAACTTCGCATTAAAATGGCGAAGATAATATCCTTTTTCCTTTCCCTCAACGAAGGCACGTTCAATGAAGCAACATTCAAACGATAGAAAAGATCCTCACGAAAATTACCAGCTAATACCTCCCTCTTCAAATCCTTGTTATTAGATGCAGTAACACGGATATCGGCAGGTAGTTTCTTTGTCGCGCCGACACGGTAGTACTGTTTCTCTTCCAGGACTCGCAGCAGTTTGGTTTACACCATCTTGACCAGCCCACCTATTTCATAGGAAAAAAAGGGCCTTTGTTAGCCAGAGCAATCTTGCCAGGCTTTCCTTTGGGCAGACCACCAGTGAAGGCTCCCTCCTCATAGCCAAGCAGCTCTACCTCGACTAAATCCCTCGGGATGGCTCCACAGTTACACAGTTGATAGACACGAATGGTACATCTCTTCCGGGGCTATCTGTGTGTATGTATCGCGTTAACAATTCCTTGCCCGTCCCGGTCTCGCCCGATATCAGTACACCAGTTTCATGACCCTGACCTATCTTGTGGGCCATGTCAAAAAACTCCTTGAATATTGGATCTTCTGAGATAATATTCTTTGGATTGACGGAACTTTCCTGCCTATCCTGAAGGTCGGGTAATTTCTCCTTCAATTTTTATGAAGGAGGTTATACCCCGAAGTAACTGCGGTCCTGGATCCTTTTACTCTTATGTGAGCGAGAAGGTAGAGTCGACTCTTAGCGCCGGTATCGTGGATGCAGGCCTTCATGGTGGTGTGGGTCACGCCGAGGTGTGGGTATTGGTCCACAGGTTGGTCGACCTGGAAAGCCTATCCTGGTCTGTATGGGTGACGCTGGTATTGGGGAGAACGGTTTTGATATTGAGACCGGAGCAAGAGAAAGGTTGCCCGTCGTCTATCTGATATAGAAGAACGGAGCCTGGATAGGCGGATGGAACGCCATGTACGGACGTAACTGGCATTGAGCTCGAAATCCTCCTGCGCGAGATACGGATAGCGGGATGGGCACTCTGGAAGAACGCATCCCTTCCGCCAAGATATTTGAATTGATGGGCTGTCTCGGAGAGACGGTGAAGACTCATGATGAAATCAGACCCGCCTTGGGAGGGGCATTCAACTCGGGAAAGAGGGCAGCAATTAATGTCGGCGCCAACCCAGATGCGTGCCATACCTTGTAGGATAGAGGTATCTATGGAGCACTCTTCTTCTGCGTGTCGCACGACATGCCTGAGGATCTCTGGACCGGAATGGATACCTTTAAAGCACGGACCAGGGAAATCTTTAAGAGGTGGGGGTTAAAGGGGGTGGGCGAAGGTTCCGAGCCTCTTTCCATCCTTTGATTAAAAACACGACTTTGAGTGGATCATTGGACCTCAACCCAAATATTTCAAGGATAAGGCTAAAGATTAGTTGTTACATGGTGAAACTTATGATATATAAATGATAAGTGAATATAGCGTTGAACCTTTAGTCAGGATTAAAGGAGGAGGTTATGCCCTATTTTAAATGTGAGTCTTGCGGAGCCGTCCCGGATGTCCCGTATGTGGGCTGGCATTTTGTGGCAAGAAAGGCGGGACACAGTATTTTATACACAGGGGGAAGGCAAAGCCTGACCCTAAGAATCCGTTACGTCTGATTGCTGAGGCTGGGTACGATCCCAAGATGCTCATTCCTACGTGCTGCGGATGCAGGGTATCTTATAAGTACGTAGAAGAATAGTCTTGGAAAGCATATTAACCTGTTTTCCTTTTGTGTTTATATCTCGAGTAGGAGCTGTGGTCTTTTATCCTTTATTCTCCTCTTATTTTGTAACAGAGTCTATAGGGGGCAGGGGTCTGCGGGTTGGGACCCGTGAACTGTGACCTCTCTATTTCAAGGCTCAAGATGGCGTATAAAAGTTTATGATATAGACTCTCGGAGGAAAAAATGGCTGTAGCAGTTGTCAAATACACGGACTTGAATTCAATACACCGGGCCATAGAAATGGTTGATGGACTGGCGGAATTGAAACCAGGAGACAAGGTCCTTATCAAACCCAATGCTCTTATGGGAGGGAGTCCTAAGGTATCGTGTCGTGGGATTACCACTTCGCCAGAAGTGGTAAAGGGTGTGATCCAAATGGTAAAAGAAAAAGGCTGTTCGGATATTACCATAGCTGAAGGCGCTGTGGACATACCTGGCCTTAAGCTGGATACCGATGCTGCCTTTGTCTGGAGCGGACTTAAAGCACTGGCCGAGGAGGAGGGTGTAAGGCTGGTTGACCTTAACAAGCCTCCGCATCGAGAGGTGGTGATTCTTGGGGATCAAGAGATGGAGATAGGAGAAGCAGTTTTTGATGCGGATTTTGTAATCAATATTCCTGTCATGAAGACCCATGCACAGACCCGGGTTA
>DTYH01000175.1 GCA_012961955.1 Desulfobacterales bacterium
ATCGACAAGGTCATCAATATACACCAATCTCCCATAGGTAGAACACCTCGGTCAAACCCGGCCACTTATACTGGGCTGTTCACATACATTCGGGAGCTGTTTGCTATGATACCGGAATCAAGGGCACGGGGCTATAGGCCAGGACGCTTCAGTTTTAATGTAAAAGGAGGACGGTGTGAGGCCTGTTCTGGTGACGGCATAATCAAGATAGAGATGAATTTTCTCCCGGATGTATATGTAACATGTGAGGTATGCAGGGGGAAACGCTACAACAGAGAGACGTTAGAGGTACGGTATAAGGGAAAAAATATCGCTGATATTCTGGAGATGACAGTCAGCCAGGCCTTGGTATTTTTCCAAAATATCAACAAGATAAAGGTAAAGCTACAAACCCTGGCCGATGTGGGTTTAGGTTATATTCGTCTGGGTCAACCCGCTACAACACTCTCAGGTGGTGAGGCCCAAAGGATTAAGCTATCCCGGGAGCTGAGCAAGCGCAGCACAGGGAGAACACTCTACATCCTGGATGAACCTACCACTGGACTCCATTTTTTTGATATTCAGAAGCTTCTCGATGTCCTGAATCGCCTTGCAGATGCCGGGAACACTATTATAGTAATCGAACACAATTTGGATGTAATCAAATCAGCAGATTATATTATAGATTTGGGTCCCGAAGGAGGAGACAGGGGAGGTGAGGTGATCGCGTGTGGTACACCTGAAGAGGTTTCTGAAATGAAAGATTCATACACCGGAGCCTTTCTCAAGGAAGTTTTAAGAAAGCATAGCTGATTCAGATCCATGAGGGGTTTTCATGGGGGGAGAGATTTTACAGAGATCTAGTACTTCTTATCGTTGCTCCCTGCTTTAGGAAATATAGAATTGAGTTTTGAACGTTCCCTCTCATTGGATGAAATTCGATAACAGAGAACATCCAGTTTTATGGTAAAATCCACATATTCGATAAATACATTTTCCGGGACCTGGAGCTGAATTGGTGCAAAATTTAGTATACCCTTGATCCCGGCGTCTACCAGCCTATCTACAATCTCCTGAGCTGAGCTACGGCCTGTTGCAATAACTCCAATCTCCATCCCCGTCTTCTTAGTAACATCCTCCAGGTTACGAATATCAGAAATGATTATGTTTCCCACTCTCTTTCCTATCTTTTGTTCATCCTTTTCAAAAGCGGCCACAAACACATAACCTTGTTTAAGGAAGTGGGTATGTTGCAGGAGGGCTGCACCCAGATTCCCCACACCGATAAGACCAAGATGCCATTGTCTGTCCTGGCGCAATATCTTCTGGAGCTGATAGAGGAGGTCTTTCACGTAATAGCCCACTCCCCTGACACCAAACTCTCCAAAATAAGCAAGGTCTTTGCGGATCTGTGCGGGGTTTATACCGCATATATCAGCCAGGTGCTCTGAAGATATTACCTCCACGTTCTTTTTGTCCAAATAGGCCAGATTGCGGGCGTATACGGAAAGTCGATAAATCGTTATTGAAGGTATCTTCACAGACTTCATGAGAAACGGGATATCCTGTTAGTCTTTTGTATACACGTTTTATGGATAAGTGCGAAACAAAGGATTCACTATTTCTTCTGGCAGGATACTAAGAGACATCAGAAAGAAGGGGGTTTCCCCCGTACGGCCTCGCAAAGCTCCAGGGCAAACCCCCTTGTCCAGAATTCCAGAATTAATTAATGCCCACCAAATAGGGCAGCAATCATCTTGGCCTGAGGATGCGCATAGATCAGAATCAACGCAACAACCAGCGCATAAATACAGAGAGATTCGATCATCGCAAGGCCGATCAACATAGTCACGGTGATCTTACCAGACGCCTCAGGGTTACGAGCTGTTCCCTCTACGGCACCCTTAATAGCTATGCCCTGTGCGATACCGGTACCAAATGCGGCTATCCCGATACCGAAACCGGCAGCAGTCACTGAGGCCACAAAGAACTCCAAGCCAGGAACCGACTCTGCTGCGAAGGCTACCGTAGACAAGGCTAACAAGCAGAACACCGTCCCCAATGTTGACAAAGTTGCCTTCCTTAACATAGACTCTTCCCTCCTTTTCTATAGGTTTTTTTAATGGGCTTCTTCCATAGCACCTGCAAAATACATCATAGACAACAATGCAAAGATAAAAGCCTGTACAAAGCTTGTAAAGATGGCCAAAAACATCATAGGAAGCGGTGCAAAGAATGCACCGGCGAGAAAGAGAAGGATGGCCAGAACAAGGTCTTCTCCCATTATATTTCCGAACAGACGGATACTGAGCGATAAGATCCGTGCCAGATGACCAATTATTTCAATAGGCATGATAAGCGGTGAAAGCCACCACACCGGACCTAAAAAGTGTTTGACGTATTTTATTCCGTGAAAATAAACCCCTACTACATGCGTAAAGATCACAACTACAAGGGCACAGGATAGCGTAGTATTGATACTGGCTGTTGGGGAATAGAATCCTGGTATCAGGCCTAACAGGTTACAGACAAAGATATAGATAAAGACAGTAGCAATAAGGGGGAATAGAAAACGTCCTTCCTCGCCCGTAATCTCGATCATAAAATCTTCGATCCCAGAAATAATCACTTCAAAGAGGTTTTGGGTCTTTGTGGGGATCAGGCTAGGCCTCCTCACAGCCAAAGCACCACACGTGATCAAAAAGAGCATTACAAACCAGGAATAGATCACATGAGGATAATGGTGCGCAAACGTTTCCAGGTGCAGAAGCTCAAACAGTTTGCCTAAGAACAGGTAGGGATGTTCCATACTATATTGCCTCCTTTGATATTAGCTTCTTCAACTCGTAGAATAGAGTTATAAAGATACTTATTACTACGACGGAAAGACCTACTATGAGGCCTATAGGGTCAACGTAGTGATCAGATATCAAGATGAATATAATAATCGCACTAAGAAAGAAGCGGACATAGTATTTCCCCAAAACAGATTTTGGATGAACCAAATTTGAGGGATTCAGGGCCTTTTTGATAGTGCGGTACAGTAGGTGAAAGTTTGTCATTACGATCACTCCACCCGCCATGACCCCCCACGCAAAGAGCCCCGGCTTGAAGATAAAACCACCTATTGTAAAGACTAGAAAGATGGCCCAGCTGGTAATATAAACAAACCTAACAAGTCTTTTTTCCTGATTCACGGTTGAGTTCTTTTCCTTCTAAAGTTTCTGACTCCTCTTCATGGCCAGGTATATGTTTCTGAAGCCAGCAATTATCCCCAGAATAAGACATATCATTGTAAACCATGGAGAGGTATCGAATACATAGTTGTCAAGGAGATAACCGAGCGCGAGACCGATTACCGTGGCAATAACTATGGAAAACCCAAGGGAACTGAAATAGGTAAGGTCCCTTATTAGATGTTTGGTCTCTTTTTTCACGTAAAGGAGCTCTTGTTCATTCGAGTTTGCTCGTCCGGGTATCACATATGGACAAAAAGATAATCCTGTGTCATTTAACACGTGGTCCTGTATAAGTCAACATTTAATCCGAATCCTCATCTCTGATCGCCTCAAAAACCTCACTGGCACATTCGATAGTTCTTTCAATATCCTCCCAGGTATGGGCCGCAGAAACAAATACTGCCTCAAATTGAGAAGGGGCTAGATAAACCCCACGTTTAAGCATCTCCCGAAAATACCGGGCAAAGGTACTTGTATCACTCCCTTGTGCATCACTAAAATCGTCAATGGGCCCTTGACTGAAAAACAGGCCCAGCATCGATCCGACACGATTTACAGTTGCCGGAATCCCGGCCTTATTTGCCGCCTCTTTGAGTCCTTCTGCCAAGCGGGAAGATTTTTCCTCCAACTCATCGTAAAAACCTGGTTTCTGTACCTCCCTTAGTGTCGCGATTCCAGCGGCCATAGCTACTGGATTTCCAGACAGTGTCCCTGCCTGATAAACAGGCCCTTCAGGGGCTACCATCCTCATGATCTCCCGTTTTCCTCCATACGCACCCACAGGGAGCCCACCGCCAATGATCTTCCCCAAACACGTCAGGTCAGGCAGAATATCGTAAAGGGCCTGGGCGCCGCCATATGAGACTCGAAACCCTGTCATAACCTCATCGAATATCAGAACTATTCCATTCTCTTCAGTCAGGGTTCTCAAAGATTCAAGAAACCCTGGCTTGGGAGGTACTAGGCCCATGTTACCGGCCACAGGCTCTACAATAATACATGCAATTCTGTCTTTTTCTTGAGCTACGACCTCCTGTACACGTTCGACATTATTATATGGAAGTGATATGGTATTTTCTACACATCCACTGGGAACACCAGGACTGCCTGGAATTCCTAACGTGGCCACCCCTGATCCTGCTTCCACAAGGAAGGTGTCAGCGTGTCCATGATAGCAGCCGTCAAATTTGATAATCAGATCCCTGCCAGTAAAAGCTCGGGCCAGTCGGATAGCGCTCATTGTAGCTTCGGTTCCTGAATTGACCATCCGAACCATCTCCACAGAAGGTACAGCATTCAAAATCATTTCAGCAAGGACTATCTCCAAATCAGTAGGCGCTCCGAAACTCATCCCACGTTTAAGTACTTCCTGGACTGACGAAACCACTTCCGGATGTCTGTGTCCAAGGATCAGGGGTCCCCACGATCCAACATAATCGATATATGAGTTACCATCCGCATCGGTTAGCCTTGACCCTTCAGCATTCTTAATAAACAGGGGTATGCTGTCCACAGATCGACATGCCCGGACAGGGCTGTTCACCCCCCCGGGAATAATATCAAGAGCACGAGTATAGAGCTTTTCTGAGATGTGGTAACTCATTGGCGATTTTTTTTGCATACGGTCCAGCTTTCGATCATAAATAGATCCTTACCAAAAGAGTCCTTACACGTCAAGTAAATTAGACCGTTACTCCCTGAAACCAGGTAAACCCTGTTACAATTTGACACAGGGCATTAATACTGATGGTCTCATAAAAAGTTGGTTTTGTTCACTAGGTGACATGTAGGGCGCACTTGAAACATTCTGCTAAGATTCTAAAGCTCGGGCTAACGCCTTCAAACAGTTAGAATTTTTTGACACTGGGTGTTTCAAGTAGGTCTCTCGCAAGATGCTCAAAATCGCTCACAAAAGACGTTTACAACACCATCAATGCTACAGCGTAACTTTTTGACGTCATGCCCGCAAAGCTGTTACTGACACCATCGGGAAGCCGCCATCCAGAACCTGAGCCACATTGAAAACAGGGTAGATTCCCGCCCCGGATCGAGCTGGAGGACAAGCTTTGGCGGAATGACATTAGAAACAACCATCTCATATAATTTTGGATGACGTTCAGATAGTTAGCCGTGAAATACCCTGTACTGTTAAACCTCCCCTGTGGAAAAAGAGGTATCTATCGATTTTGACCCCGTGCTTCCGCACGGGGCCTTTCTAACGGGGTGCGCTTCGTTTACCACTGACGGTCTATCATTTCAGCTAAAACAGGCCTCTCTTCTACTTAAAAAAATAATCACATGGCAGGTCTCCAATTGTATACGGTTAAACTGTTATCCAAAGTAATATGTTTCTTGAGGCGCTAGTGGAAGGTGGATACTTATCTTGATATTATAATCTTTATCCTTTGTAATATTAATAATACCTCCATGTTTCTGTATAACAATCCTCGAGATAGGGATTTCAAATAGATGCTTATCTATATTGTCTATCATAAACGGATAAAACCACTGTTCAATATCCTCATCAGAAATATAAGGAACCTTATAGGTGATGTCTAATCTTGCGAAATCCTCTTCCTTACTAGTGGACATTATGATTTTCCCTCCCTCTTCCACGGCATACATTGCATTCTTTATAAGGCTGTACAGTGCTTTCTCAATAAGTTCACGGTCGAGAGGAATCTTCTCCAATCGATCGTCGAAGCTGGCAACCATGGTAATCTTCTTGGGAAGAAGGTTTTGTCTTAAAGACTCCATTATAGACTCTACCAGATTATTAAACTCAATAAGCCGGAGATGAATACTCTTTGGTTCAACATATGTGAGCATCATGTTTAGAATATTTTCTAATCTTTCCACCTCCTCCACAATCAATTCCGCCTTTTTTCGGTTCTTGTAATCATCACCCAATGACTTGAGTAGGCGTCGTGCCAGACCTCCTACTGACGTTAAAGGATTCCTTATTTCATGGGCAAGGCTGGCAGCAATGGCGCTTAAAGTCCTTAGTTCTTCGGTCTGGATCGTTTTCTCCTGAAGCTTTTTGCTATCAGTGATGTCAATAATTATACCGTCCACTCGCTTGAGGCCTTGGACCTCACTGAACACAGGAAGGCCGTGATCCATGACATGAAACATATGCCCGTCTTTGTGTTGAATTCTGTATTCGAAACAAAAGTCTTTATTCTCATTGATGGACTCTGTAAGAATGGTCGCCACCCGATCCCTGTCCTCAGGATGAATCTGCTCTAACCACAATGAGCGATTACCAATAACGTCCTGAGGCTGAATTCCTGTAATCTGTTGAAAAAAATCATTAACAAAGATGGGAGTGCCACTCGCGTCCAGGCGATACACAATGAGTGGCACGTTCTGTACTAAGGTGCGATACGTTATTTCTGACTCTCTCAACTCACGAGTCTGTTCAGCCACTTTCAGTTCCAGATTTTCGGCATAATCCTTGATCCTTTGCTGGGATTCCTCAAGCGATGTGAGCATGTCATTTATCGCATGTGCCATAACCCCTATCTCATCTTGGGAACGGACTGCGATCTTCGTGTCACGCTTTCCACAGGCAATCTCTCTAGCATCTCGAACGATACTGGAGATAGGCTTAAGGAAGATCAGGGATATCCACCAGACAAAAGCAATGGATGCGGCCAGTGCGATTAGGCCGAAAAGAAGGGTGGTAACCCGATATTCCCTAAGTAGGGCAAGGGTTTGATCGCGACTGGCACTGATCTCGATTATCGCAATAGTCCTTGAGGAGGAATCGCGTACCGGGCCTGCAATAATCGCCATCTCTTCACCATTTCGAACACATGTACGAAAAACGACGTTACCCTCCCTAAATATCTGTTCAAGTATTGTCTGGGAAAGCGGGTAAGGCGCATCAGATGTGGAGGCAAATACCACAGGTGAGTTTTTTTCATCCTGAACGTAGAGGGTTAGCTCAGTGTCATGGTTCTGTCTGAACTCATTAAGCAAGCGCGTCTCAAACGAGATTCCTATCTCAATCGATCCTATATATCTCCCCTGACAGAAGACAGGAGCAACACCCAGAATCTCGGGACCGGCAATTCCCCATTCAAGAGCCCCTCCCTTCTTTTTTGTCCCTATGACTCCTGTTGTTTTGTACTGAAAGGCTTCTACATGCTCTCCCGATTTTGGAGGGGGATGAAGATACACGAAGGATTTGTCAGGAGGTATATGGAGACGTATTTGTTTAACCCCTAAGCGTTGGTAGAGTTCGTGAAAAACAGGGGATATAAGCTCAAGTAACCCCTTTTTCTCCCTTTTGGCAAATGCATTTTGTATACCTTTATTCACTGCCAGCGAAGACGCAAGAGTCTGTGCCATAGTCTTCTTGCTTTTGATCGTCCTTAGAAAATATCGGTATTCACTTTTGAGGCGTTTCTCTTCATGAAGATGAATAAGCTTGTTCTGAAAGCGAAAAGAGAATATCATCATAGTGGTTACACCCATAAAGGAGAGGAAGATAAACGGGATTAAGAGTTTCCACTTGAGGCTGATATTGCTAATCCATTGAATTTTCACTATTACCTCAGTCAGGTATACCTCAGAACGCAAATTGTATGTTGTTTGAACGAATTACTATTTCTTCTACCATAGTAGTCATTTCAAAAGCAATTCATTTTTGTTATAAATGATTCGCTGACTTCTTGACGGGTAACCGTTCACGGGGCGAAGTCTTTCTTGGAACGAGCTGGCGGAAACCTTCATTTTACTTCATTCTCCCCGTGAGTGCCGGGCCTTTCTAAGGGGAATTTACGTGGAATCTATTCCCGCCCAGTGCTCATGTATCGTGCGTCTTGGATCCTCTATCCTGTATCGTAGCTTCAGGTTGAGTATGATGCAACCGGCTTGTTTCAAGGTGCTAAGATGTTACAAAAAAGTTATCATCTATGCGAGATGACGGTGTACCCATGCGACGAATCTTTTTGGGAATAGCTCTAACATCCCTGAGCACACTCCTTCTACAGGTTACCTTCATTCGATTATTTTCGGTAGCCCTGTGGCACCATTTCGCCTTTATGGTGGTTAGTATTGCCTTTCTCGGATTCGGAGCAAGCGGGAGCTTCCTAATGCTAAGACCGCAGATGATGACCCTTTCCATGAGGCCTGCTGCCGCGTGTCTAACAATTGCCTTATCAGTTGGTGTGTTAGTCTCTTATATCATGTCAAATATGATACCCTTTGATCCGGCCCGTATGGCCTGGGATAGGTATCAGTTCCTATACCTTTCAATATACTATTTGGTCCTTTCCATTCCGTTTTTCTTTTCCGGCCTTTGCCTTTCATTAATCTACTACAAAAGGTATGAGGCTGTAAACCGGCTCTATGCAGCAGACCTGTTCGGTGCAGGCCTGGGGTGTGTAGGGGTACTTGTCGTGTTCTCTCCGGCCGGAGAGGCAGGGGCTATTATATTAGTGGCACTCGTGCCTACCCTTGCCTCTTTTGCCTTTGACTCAAGTCGCATGAGGTGGAATATAATCCGTGGCCTCTGGGTTCTAACACTTGTCGTGTTTTACTTTGTCAGACCGCAGTTCTTACAACTCCAGATCTCTCCCTACAAGGGGCTTATGGTGGCCTTGAGGTATCCTGGGGCTAGAGTCTTGGAGACCCGCTGGGGTCCTTCCGCCAGACTGGATGTAATCAAAAGTGGGGCTGTTCGGTTTGCCCCTGGTTTGAGCCTTCGGTTTACGGGGGAATTGCCACACCAGTTGGGGATTTGCATTGATGCGGACCGTCTGAATGCTGTAACTCGGTTTCAGAATAATCCTGAATCCACCTTTTTTGCCGGCTTTCTTCCTGCCTCGATCCCTTATTGTATAGTGGAACCCAAGGACGTGCTTCTGGTGGAACCTTCAGGTGGACTCGATGTCCTGATAGCAAGACACCATAATGCCCAACGTGTCTTAAGCATTGTTTCAAACCCACTGGTGGTGCAGGTTATGCGAACCTCCCTTAGAGAGTACAGTGGAGACCTTTATGGTCAGCCCGGATCAGTAGCAGAGGAGAACGTGAGAAGTTTCCTTAAAAAAACAGAGAGAATGTTTGATATCATCCAATTATCCCCAATCGATACTCTAGGTGCTATCTCTTCAGGTCTGTACGCCCTGGCCGAAGATTACACCTTTACTGTGGAGGCCTTCCACTCCTATATCCGGGCACTGAAGAAGGGAGGAGTCTTAACCGTAACCCGATATCTACTGCCGCCCCCCCGATACGAGATCAGACTGGTAGGCCTGGCTCTGGCAGCACTTGAAGAGATGGGAGCCCCCTTTCCAGAAAGACACATTGTGGCTATTAGAAGCTGGGGCACATTCACCATGTTGGTCAAAAGAAGCCCCTTTGACATAAAGGACATTGACCGAATAAAGGATTTCTGCCACCGGCTTCGCTTCGACCTCGTCTACTATCCGGGTATGAAAAGGGCTGAAGCGAACATCTTTAACCGTTTTTCACGACCTCTATACTATGATCTAATAGAAATGATAATAGATAAGGAGGAAAGGGATCGGTTTTATCGCAATTACCTATTTGCTGTTAACCCTGTAAGGGATGAAAACCCGTTCTTTTATCATTCCTTTAAGTTGAACAAGTTGAGACAGATATACCGTGCCGTAGGTGAAAAGTGGCAGATTTTCATAGAGGGGGGCTACTTAATATACCTGATTCTGCTCCAGGCCCTGACACTTGGTCTTGTTTGTATAGCACTTCCTGTAAAAAGGATGGGACTTCGTTACACTCACTGGTTTATGATCTACTTTGGTCTGATTGGGCTCGGATTTATATTGGTGGAGATATCTCTTATCCAGCGCTTTATTCTCTTTTTGGATAGGCCAATCCATGCCTTTATTACAGTCCTCTTTTCTTGCCTGTCCGCCTCGGCTGCAGGTAGCCTCCTTTCAAGACATCTTCGGAGGCCACTTCTCCTTGTGGCCTGCGCACCTGTTTTGATAGCCGTTTACGCTCTGTACCTGGGAGAAGTTCTGAATCCTCTGATGGTGTGTTCTTTTGGTCTACGACAAGTTCTGGCGTTCTTATCGATATTCCCTCTAGGCCTTGTAATGGGGATGTTCTTTCCTTTGGGCATAAGGGAATTAGGCACTCTATATACTGTTAAGATTCCCTGGGCCTGGGCCGTTAATAGCTGTGCGTCTGTGGTAGGATCTGTTCTATCAGTGATATTCGCCCTCTCACTCGGTTTTAAGAACGTTTTCTTAATAGCTAGCCTTTTATATCTTATGGCCGTCTTTTGTCTATCTATCAAGGTAACTGGTCAGGGAGTGAGGGACTAGCTACCTGTCAAGGACCTTTCCGATCATGGGAACAAAGACCACGCCGATTAGATGCTCCACCTTGCTCCCCTCTCGCGTCTTTGTGATCTTGGTGAGGGTCTGATAGTAGGTGGTGCTTCCCAATGGGATGAGGAGTCGTCCTCCATATTTGAGTTGATCCATTAATGGGGGCGGAATATGGTTTGCTGCTGCGGTTACGATGATAGCGTCAAAAGGAGCGTGTTCGGGCCATCCGAAGTATCCGTCACCATGTTTGACCATGATCTTGGAATAACCAAGTCTTTTGAGTCGCATCCCGGCCTCCTGGGCAAGCCTTTTTCGAATCTCTATGCTATACACCTGATCAGTGAAAAAGCTCAGGACGGCCGCCTGGTATCCGGACCCGGTTCCAATTTCCAGGACTTTTTCTCCTGGTCGAAGGTCGAGTATCTGGGTCATCAATGCCACGATATACGGCTGAGAGATGGTCTGTCCCTCACCAATCGGAAGCGGATGGTCGGCATAGGCCTGGGAGGCGTACCGGGGAGCGACAAAGAGGTGCCTCTTTATCGTACCCATTGCCTCTAAGACTCTCCTGTTGGTTATGTCTCTCCCTAAAAGATCATTAATGACCATCCGCTCGCGGGCCGTAGCGTATGGATCGGTTTCCTGGCTGAAGGCAAACAGTGAAGGTAAAAGAATCAGGATAAGGGCTGGCAGGATAGGTATTAGCCGACTGTATGTCTTGCTATTCTCCATATATATTTATATGCTCAATACCCGGCTTAAGAAAAAATGTGCTCTCCTTTACCTTTTGTGAGTGAGGAGAGAACGTAATCACGAATTTCCTTTCACTCTCCACACGCTCCAAGCTTTTCACATCCTTCAATTCCACGAAGGGATTGGTGCAAAAGGCCAAAACAATAGCATGATCATTTGTTACTCCGATCATGTCAACCGGTCCTTCGGGGTAACGAGGCACCCGGAAAGAAGGGATGGGACGCAAGCCATTCTCCTTTAAAAAGGCAAAGAGAAGGCACCGAATGGTCTCTTTGATAACTGTATCATTAAGATACCTTTTCGGTATCTGTGTAATTTCCTCAAGAATCCTTTTCTTGATTTCGTTTTTCATTACTTAACTCGCCCTCTTTTCCTTCTTTTATCTAAATCGAGCGTTATAAATTTTGATACCATCAATAAACCGATCTAATCTCAACCACCTATATTGATTAGTTCTGCTAACCATTATAACCGATTGGGAGGCAACTCCTAAATTAAAAAAATATCAAAATCGGAAAACTCGATAGTCGCTCTGCTCAGATTCTAGTCTCTATCCACAAACTATTCAAACCTATCTTTCTGAAGAGCCTGCAGACGGTCACTCAACCGCACCGGAAATAGGTCTGGAGATTTCAATCTTTTGTATCTTGGGGCAAGGGCCGAAAAATCATTTAAGAAGCGTTGCCGAATGGCATCTACCGGAGCCCGTTTTTCGAGTCTTTTTCCACCCTGCATTACCAACTTCAAGAGGGGCTTTCTGTCATTTATCTCTTCCCCCCAGACTCCGACTATATCTTCAATAAACATCCCATCATCACCGGTTTTGCGAAAGACCTGTTTCTCTCCAGCCAGTGTCACTTTTCCTGAGCTTAGTTTCTTGACCGGCCGGCCGTTGTACTGGACTATCTTATAGACAATATCCAGATAGGGCGCATCCGCAGAGACTCCGAGTTTCGTCCCCACGCCAAAGGCATCGATCATACCATTCCCTTTGATGATTTCCGTTATCTCAAATTCGTCCAATCCGCTACTGGCAAAGATCTGAACATCCTCAAGCCCTGACTCGTCAAGTATCTTTCTTACCTCCTTGCTCAGGTGTGAAAGGTCTCCGCTATCCAGTCGCACACCCAGCAAATTTTCTCCTCGTTGTGCCATCTCTCTGGCGACTGTTATGGCATTGTAAGCCCCCTTGATTGTGTCATAAGTATCGATAAGAAGGAGTGTCTTTTTTGGAAAGGTCCGGGCAAAGGCCCTGAAAGCCTCAACTTCATCCGAAAAAGAACTGATAAATGAGTGGGCCATTGTTCCAAAGATCGGTATCCCATACAGTTTTCCAGCCAGGACATTACTGGTTCCTGTGAATCCGGCAATATAGCTGCTTCGAGCGACCTTAAGTCCCGCATCGATCCCGTGTGTTCGACGAAGAGAAAAGTCGACCAGGGGCCTTCCATCTGCGGCATGGAAGCATCTAGCCGCTTTGCTTGCAACCATGGTCTGAAGATGGATCGTATTTATAACTATGGTTTCCATTATCTGCGCCTCAATGATAGGAGCGCTGATCTCCAAGATAGGCTCGTTTGCAAAGAAGATTCTCCCCTCCGGGATGGCGCGGACGTTTCCTGTAAAGCGAAGGTCTTTTAGAAATTGGAGGAATTCATCAGAAAATATCCCAGTCTGGTCCAGAAAGGCCAGGTCATCTTCAGAAAACTGAAACTGGGCCAGAAGATCGAGGACATCCTCCTGACCAACAGCAACAAAATAGGCTCGATCCTGAGGGTACTTCCGTATAAATAGGGAAAATGTGGCTGGCGAAAATAGCTCGTTATCAAAATAACTTGCCGCCATTGTGAGTTCATACAGGTCTGTTAAGAGCTCTAATCTTTGTGGTAGCTGAATCATACAATCTTTGCTCCGTATGTTCTTTCCATTCTACGCAAAGCAAAGTCGTGAAATTCGGGATCAAAATCGGCCACACCTGCCCTGGGTACTGTTACAGAATAGTCTCGGCTGCTGAGGTCTCCCACTGTATCCATTACACAGATGGAAGTACATACCCCCACCACTTCGACCTCGTCGATCCTGTGAGAACGCAATATCTCCTCCAGTCCTGTCTCAAAAAAACCACTAAAACGGCGTTTAAGGACTATTTGGTCGTGCTCATCTGGCTTAAGTTCGGGTATGATACCATGACCCCAGGTGCCTTTTATACAGTGCCGGGGAAACCTTTCAAACTCCCTGTCATTCTCATCATGGGTGTCCTGGAGATAGATAACAAGATCGCCCTGTTGGTGATATTCGTCTATACGTTCTTTGATAAAAGGTATAATATCACGGGCTGTTTCACCACAGTAGAGAGACCCCTTTTCATCCACAAAATCGTTTAGCATATCGACTACAATCAAGGCCTTTCCGAACATAATAGCCTCCTCCATTTTGGTTTTAAGTTAAGAGCCAAAAGCTTAGAAGAGTGAAGAATGATGGTCTGGTAAAAAGTCATTTTGCGAACGACATAGAGCAATTTTGGAAGAAGATGAGCTGATTGTCTCGGTTGCCAAGTTGGCAGAGAAGGATACTGCAGATGGAGCTGGACAAGCTGAAGAAGCAACTGAAGCAGGAGCTGAAAAAAGAGGAAACCGGGGCGAAGAAATCTAAACGTAATATTTGGATTCTTGTTTTTTTGGTTGTTTTGGCAGCGGTGATTTTCCTGTTTCCGGTTTATCGCCAGCAACAGTTACCCCCCTCACAACAATTATTTGCCAGGGGGGTTGAGCTAGAGAGTCTTGGGGAGATAAGTGCTGCAGAAAAAAGCTATCGGGAGATCTACCAACAATATCCACAGGCTCAAGAAGCTGCTGAGGCTCTATTAAGGGTTGGAAAACTCTGGCAGTACGATCATCAAGATGAGCAAATGGCACTGCTCAGCTACCTGCAACTAGAACACGATTACCCCGAGAGCCCATTGGTTCTACCCGCTCGTGAAGAAGCGGCACAGATTGTCAAGTATACTCTGCGTGATTATTCCCGGGCAATTGAATTTTACCAGCGTTTATTGGATTTAAACACCGGTACCCCCGATCAATATTATTACGAAATAGCTGATTGCTATTTCCGTCTCGAAAATTATCCACAAGCACGGATAGAATTGGAAACCCTGCTGGAAAACTATCCACACAGTGCCCTTACTGCCGATGCTCTATACCGCAAAGGGGCAATTTTACTGCTGGAAGGACGGGTGGACGCTGCGCGGCAGAATTGGCTACACTTGATTGAACAATATCCTGACAGTAAGTACCGAATTCAGGCTGAATTTGATTTGGCAAAACTGTTGGAGGAAGAAGAACTTTTGCAAGAAGCATTGCAACGTTATCAGCAACTTGAGGGGGGAGCACAATCCTTATTGCTGCAAGAAAAGATTGAGCATTTGCAGCAGCGGATTGCAGAAAAAAGGGGACTATCCAGTGGAAACTAAAATTGCGGTTATTGGTGCTGGCAGTTGGGGAACTACTTTAGCTAACTTGTTGGCTGAAAAGGGTTACCCGGTAACCCTCTGGTGTTTTGAAGAAGATCTGGCTGAGCGAATGCAGCAGTTGAGAATTAACGATCTTTATCTCCCGGAAGTCAAGCTATCTAAAAAATTACATATAACCAGCAACTTAAAGTCTGCTGTCACTGAAAAACAGCTGCTATTGTTTGTGA
>DTYH01000176.1 GCA_012961955.1 Desulfobacterales bacterium
ATTTGTATAGGTCCTTAAGAAATCTTCTGAGCTTATTCCAAGGGCGTTTTTCATCCGCAGGATATCGTATGGCGTGAGGAATATGGTGGTGTTGCGACAGCATTCAGTAAAGCACTCGAGTTCTTTATGGCAAGCGAATCGGAAGTTATCTTCGGGTCTTAGCACGGTTAAACCGCCTTTTTTGGGGTGCTTGTCTATCTTATTCATGGTTTCTCCTGTCTTTTTTGTTTGGAGCCATCAACATGTCGATAGTCTTCTGATTCTTTGTAACCGTTTAGAGCAATGCTTGAAAGTATGAACGGCTACGGGCAGTTTCTATCTTATTGGCAGGTATCCTGTCAATCCCTTTTGTTCCAATCGAAGATTTCTTCGGAAAAACCTGTACTAACAAATGATCAAAGGAGACTCGATTTTGTCAATGGCCTGGAAATATGTGCCATCCAAGTTTGACGACTCGATCACTCTCTTCTGCAGACATGGTAGGTTCTCAATAATTTCGGATCTTTTAAACGATAATTCATTAATGGTCAATAAGTTGAGTAAAGGCTGAAGTGAGCTAGAGTGCCGAAAGTTAAGGATACTAATCAATTTTAAAATGATAGAATTCATTAACCTTAGCTCACTTTAGGCACTCTTGCAGCTTCCAGTTTGTATAGGTTAGATGATAAAAACTGACTTGTTGAGAAGCTACGAGTCTTCTACTAAATGGTTTGATAATTAGGATAAAATTTGTTATATTTTAAAATACGTGAAAAGTATTACTGACTTACCAACCATTCAGGTCAAGGACATCATACTGAGCGTAAGCGAGGCATCTCGCGAGTGAAACATCTCAAGAGATTCTTCACCCCGGTGGCTGCGGTTTCCTCCAAGTCGTTTCAAGAGAAGCTTCACCCAGTGAAGGGTTACCAACCAAGGAATGAGGGCCGCAGCAGCGTGAGAGTGAAACGAACTCGGAATGTAAATGAGATTTTTGCATACTTTAACGTACAGAGACGATCTGAGTTCACCCTTTGTCAGTCATGCATGAGATGTCAATAGCACTTAACATCCTCGAGATCGTAAAAGAGGAGTCTATAGAGCAGAGGGTAGAACGGGTAACAGAAATCCGTCTGGCAATCGGCGAGATATCAGGGGTTGCTCGACAATCGCTTGAGTTTTGCTTTTCTATTGCGTCAAAGGGGACCGTAGCTGATGGAGCTGAGTTGGTGTTTGAAAATATCCCTTTCCGTGCCGAATGTCTGGCCTGCGGTTCCATATTTAGGGTCAGGGATTATAAGATATCCTGTCCCGATTGTGGCTCTAAGGAAATCCGTACCGTTTCAGGGACGGAGCTTTTTATTCGAGACATTGAGGTCGAGTGATTAAGGAGGGGCTTATGTCAGATTATTCAAATATTCCCGAGGTGTACAGGAGCCTTCAAAAGCGCTTGGATCAGTTTCCCATTGGAGCGCCAGAGGCCCCCGAGTTGTATGAGATCTTACAGATCCTCTTTACAGAGGAAGAGGCATATGTTGCTTCGCGAATGCCTATGAGGCGCGCCACGTTAGAAGAGCTCTCCCTGGCCGTGGGCATGGAGCAGGGGCGACTTAGAGAGGTACTGGAAAATATGGCCGATAAAGGTCTAATCCTGGACCTTGAAAAGAAAGGTCAGAAGATGTACATGCTTCAAGGGACTCTGACCGGTTTTTTTGAGTTTTCCTTTCTGAAGCCCAAAAAGGATTGGCCGATGGACAGGCTGGCAGAATTGACCCATAAATACTATTATGAAGGTGGTCATGCAGAGGATTTCCTGAAGTTAAAAAAACCAAGGGCTAGGACCGTAGTCCTTAACCGTAGCTTAGAAAAACGAATT
This sequence comes from Desulfobacterales bacterium, assembly GCA_012961955.1. Taxonomy (GTDB): domain Bacteria; phylum Desulfobacterota; class Desulfobacteria; order Desulfobacterales; family DTYH01; genus DTYH01. The sequence continues at coordinate 1,856 of DTYH01000176.1, forward strand.
AGTGGGGTTAAACCCTATGAGGAGATCGAAGAGATCGTAAAGAACTCTGGTGGGGGAGCCATCTTGAAGTGCTACTGTCGCAATAAGGCATCTCTTAGAGGAGAACCATGTAAGTATCCAATAGAACTTTGTATCTCACTTGGCCGAGGAGGCGAACTCGTGGCCAGTCGGGGCATGGGCCGGAAGGCCTCAGTCGAAGAGATTATGGACAAGATCACAGAGGCCGAAGAATTGGGTCTTGTGCATGCAGTGGACAATTTCCAGGAAAACGTGGGATTTATCTGTAATTGTTGCAGTTGTCACTGTGAATTTTTGGCTGGGATAATACATTTTCGTGTTCCTGGCGCGATCCAGCCCAGCAACTTTGTCCCGGAGAGGAATACAGAACTCTGTATTAGTTGTGGAACTTGCGTGGAGCGGTGTCCGGTCAAAGCCATATCTATTCCTGAAGGCGATGATGCAAAGCCTGTGGTGGATGAAGTCTGGTGTATAGGGTGTGGGGTCTGTGTGTCGGGGTGTCCCCAGCATGCACTTTCACTGGCGCGCCGGAAAGAAGTGGTAGAACCACCAAAAGATATGCGTACCATGTGGCAGATCATTGGTCAGACAAAACAAGAACTCTCCAGGTAGAGTGTTAGGCACAAGAGATTGTGGAAGAGGAGTTTTATGGCGATTGCGGACTCAAGACTTACGGAAAGAGTAAAGGCTTCTGGCTGAGCGTCAAAGATGAGTCCAGTGGACCTGGACGAGGTGATAAGAGGCCTACCCTTTAATAAGGATCCCAATCTTCTTATTGGATACGAGACTTCTGATGACGCAGGCGTATACAGGATTGCTGACGATTTGGCCCTTGTGCAGACCGTAGACTATTTTACGCCAATGGTTGACGATCCCTATCAATTTGGACGAATTGCGGCAGCAAATGCGCTAAGTGACATATACGCCATGGGCGGAAGGCCCGTAACTGCCATGAATATCGTATGCTTTCCCGCTAAGGTGCTGTCCATGGGAATACTTAGGGAAATCCTACGTGGTGGGCTGGAAAAGGTAGAGGAGGCGGGTGCTGTGCTCGTAGGTGGACACAGTCTGGACGATCAGGAGCTGAAGTACGGTCTTTCGGTAACCGGTTTTATACACCCGGACAGGATTATCACCAATGGAGGGGCTCTTGTTGGAGACAAGCTAATATTGACCAAGCCGCTTGGGATAGGCGTAATTTCCACAGCCATCAAGGGTAAGCTGGCCAGCAGGAGGGCCGTGGAGGCAGTGACTAGAGTCGCAGCCACGCTCAATCGTGCTGCCTCGGAGATCATGCTTAAGTATAGAGTGCATGCCTGCACAGATATAACCGGTTTTGGCCTGGCAGGTCATCTTTTAGAAATGGCACGGGCAAGCGGAGTAGAGATTGCAGTCTTTACCGACAAGATTCCCCTGATCCCTGAATCCAAGGATTATGCCACGATGGGTTTACTCCCTGCTGGAAGCTATGCCAACAAGCGTTTTTGTGGGAGTAGTGTTGAAGTCGACTCTGATAAAGTGGAGAACGTTGTTTTTGATCTCATCTTTGACCCTCAGACTTCCGGTGGTTTGGTAATTTCAATAAGCGAGGAGGATGCCAAAGAATGTCTGTTTGAGCTAAGACAGGCAGGAATAAGTAATGCAGAAGTAATTGGTGAAGTTATTGGTTCCAGTAAAGATGGAAGATTAAGATTGACATCTACTGACTCATGAGCTCATTTGTTCCAGGACATATTAAGGCCCGGGAAAGTGGTATACTAAAGGATAGGATTATCAAGGCTTTTGACATACTAAGTTCCTGCGTCTTGTGCCCCCGAAGTTGTGGTGTAGACCGTCTGTCCGGGGAGAAAGGGTTCTGTGGCACAGGAGCAAAAGCAGTTGTTTCAAGTTACAATCCTCATTTTGGTGAAGAGGCGCCCCTAGTGGGAAGTAGAGGTTCAGGGACTATATTTTTTGCAAACTGCAACCTTCTCTGTAACTTCTGCCAGAATTATGAGATCAGTCATGGAGGAGAGGGGGAGGAGGTTACGCCGGATCAGTTGGCAGACATTATGCTAGGTCTTCAAAACACAGGTTGCCACAATATTAATTTTGTGACCCCCTCGCATGTTGTTCCACAGATTCTATCAGCCGTAGACATAGCCGTCCAAAAGGGTCTTCAAGTTCCTTTAGTTTACAATACGAGTGCCTACGACAGGTGTGAAACACTTTCCTTACTTGAGGGAATCTTCGATATCTATATGCCCGATTTTAAGTTCTGGGAACCTGAGATTGCCAAGATTACCTGTTCAGCCCCCGACTATCCTGAGGTAGCTCGCAAAGCCATAAAAGAAATGCACAGGCAAGTGGGGGATTTAGTGTTAGACGAACGGGGAATAGCACAAAAGGGGTTATTGATACGCCATCTGGTCCTTCCGGAAGGTCTTGCAGGGACCAGGCAGATAATGCGTTTTCTAGCACAGGAGGTATCAAAGAATAGCTATGTGAATATCATGGGACAATACCGACCTTGTGGTTTGGCCTATGAAGTCCCCTCGTTACGCCGAGCTATCAACAAGAACGAGCTCCGAGAGGCAATTCATGCAGCCGTAGAAGAAGGCATCACAAGGTTGGATCGCAGAAGACGGGTTTTGTTGTTTGAATGGGCTTAAGATGAGCAGGATATTTGCTATTGGTGATATACATGGTTGCTTTGATAAACTTGTAGCCTTAATGGAGCTGATAGACATCGATTTCAAGTGCGATACACTTCTCTTTCTCGGCGATTACATAGATCGAGGTCGTGATTCAAAGCGGGTGGTGGAATTCATGATTAGTCTTCGCGAGAAAAATCCAAACACGATCTTTTTAAAAGGGAATCATGAAGGGATGTTTCTTGACTATCTAAATCAGATCGACAGGTTTACGTTTCTGTACAATGGAGGTAGACAGACTTTAGATAGTTATCTGCGCGATCCTAACAGGTCCAAAGAGGGTTTGATACCCTTATCTCACCTTCGTTTCTTCCAGTCTCTACATCTTTATCACGAAACAGACGATTATATCTTTGTTCATGCAGGCTTGAAGGAGGGGGTGCGCCTTGAAGACCAGGACGAGAAAGACCTGCTCTGGATCAGAGGGGATTTTATCAATTCGGATTTCGATTTTGGGAAATTGGTAATATTTGGTCACACCCCTTTTAAAAGGCCATTGGTTCAGAAGAATAAGATAGGGATAGATACTGGGGCGGTCTATGGAAATAGGTTGACATGTCTGGAACTACCGGCTATGAGGTTCTATAGTGTATAGAGATGAACGAAAAGGAGGTGCTTAACATGGTTGAAGACATTGTTAGGAACATCAAGTGGTTGGGTCACGATGGCTTTTATATTGAAGGGGAAGGAAAGAAGATAGTGATTGATCCTTATCAGGTCAAGGAATGCGAGCTAGCCGACATCATTCTGGTTACCCATGAACACTTTGACCATTGCTCCCCTGGAGACGTAGAAAAGATCAAAACGCCTTCCACAGTGATTGTAACTGAGGCAGATTCGGCAAGGATGTTGTCCGGGAATGTCAAGGTCGTTCGCCCTGGTGACAGATTGACGGTATTCAATATTCCGATCGAAGTGGTCCCAGCGTATAATGTAAATAAGCAATTTCATCCAAAGAATAAGGGCTGGCTTGGATTCATAGTTACAATTCATGGTACACGCATTTACCATGCAGGGGATACTGACCTGATTCCTGAAATGGGAGATATAAACGCGGATATCGCACTGCTTCCAGTCTCAGGAACGTATGTTATGACTGCTGAAGAAGCGGTTGAAGCAGTAAAGGTGATAAAACCCAAAATCGCTATTCCAATGCATTATGGTGCCATTGTGGGCACGGCAAAGGATGCAAAAAGGTTCAAAGATGGCGTACAAGATCTATCTAAGGTGGTGATACTTGAATGATGAAAAGGATCCTCCTCTTATCCGTTTTTTTTCTGTTGTTTTATTCCGGAGGTGTATTTGCCAAAACGGAGAGTGTCAGCGTAGATAAGGCCAATATTCGCACTGGGCCGGGTAAGGAGTATGAGGTTATATGGCAGGTAGGGAAGTATTATCCTGTAAAGGTGATAAAAAAGTCTGGGGAATGGTATAAAATAAGGGACTTTGAGGATGATGAAGGCTGGATCCATAGCTCTTTACTCAAGAAAATCCCATCAGTGGTTGTAAAAAGGGACGAGATTAATGTACGAAAAGGCCCTGGGAAGGAGTTCAAGATTCTTTTTAGAGCTGAGAAGGGGGTAAGCTTTAAGCTTCTAAAAAAGAAAGGGATGTGGGTCAAAGTACAGCATGCCGACGGAGATGTTGGCTGGATTTACAGGCCTCTAGTGTGGGGATTAGAAGATTAGCGAACCCGTTCAAAGGCCCGTTCAAAACCTGGAAGAGCCCGAACTATGGTGTCGTCGTCCACGCAGAAAGCGATACGAAAGTATCCTGCGCAACCAAAGCCACTCCCTGGGACGGTAAGGATAAGTTCTTCCTGGAGGGCCTGGACGAATCTTACGTCATCATCAATCGGGCTCTGGACGAATAGATAGAACGCCCCTTTTGGTCTTTCGAATCTGTATCCGATTCTCTCTAGCCCTTCGGATATCATATCCCTTTTCTCCTGATAGAACTTGACATCCACACTTACTCCCTGTAGGTCTTGAATGGTGCGCTGCATTAGTGCTGGGGCATTCACAAACCCGAGTATTCGATTGGCCAGGTTCATACCTGCCAGAAGATCTTCCCTGTGCCTTGCCTCGGGGTTAACCACCAAAAATCCAATCCGTTCTCCTGGGATAGAGAGATCCTTTGAGTATGAAGTGGCGATCAGGCTCTCTGAATAACAAGAAAGGATACTGGGTACTCGAACATTGTCGTATACGATCTTCCGGTACGGCTCATCAGAAATAAGATATATAATTTGGTCTCCCTTCCGAATTCGATTATTTAAGAGCTCTCCCAATTCAATGAGCTCCTTTTCGTCGTATACCTGTCCTGTTGGATTGTGGGGTGAGTTGATTAGAATAGCCCTGGTCTTCTGGGTAATAGCCTCCTCAATTGAATCTAGATCTAGACTAAAATCGGGTTTTGTAGGAACAGTTTTAAGGACCCCTCCATGGTTGTCGACGTAAAAGTTGTATTCCGGAAAGTAGGGAGCAGGTGTAATTACCTCATCACCAGAGTTGAGGATGGTCTTTAGAATCACGTTAAGAGCACCGGCAGCTCCACATGTCATGATAACATGATCGGGTGCGAGTTTTATCCCTTGTTCTGAAGATACAAATCCAGCTACCGCCTCACGCACAGACATATACCCGCTATTTGGCATATATGCATGGTGTCCAATCCCTTTGGCCTGTGTGGCTTTGAGTAAGGCCGTCTTAAACAAAATAGGGGGTTCGAGGTTTGGATTTCCAAGGCTGAAATCAAACACATTATCGTGCCCATGTCTCTCTTTGAGCTCGGCTCCCTGTTCAAACATTTTTCGAATCCATGATGCACGCTCTAGGAAGGTTTTCATCTTTGTTGATATAGACATGAACACCCCTTTACTTGTCTGCCTATTTCTGACATTAGCAGCTCACCGTTCCAAGCTCCACGTTCAGCCGCGCTTTAAAGACGTCACTTACTCAATGTAAGCGAAGTATCTCAAGAGATTCTTACCTCCGTTTTGCTCCGTTCAGAATGACGTGGGAGGAAACTCGTTCAGAATAACCTTATTTACCCGGCTAGAAAACCCCTGTGCGAAAGCACCTAACCAAATAGAGTAACCCAAGCAACATATTGATCAGCGGTTTTGGTTAACGTTCATCGAGCAGAATATCCACGGCGCGCGAGTCAAAAGAAACAACTGACTTGTTTTATAAAATACCAAAGATTGATGTTCAGGCCAAGAATTTTTTATCTTTAAATGAATAAAAAGGTGACAGAAAGAAAACGATATGATAAAGGGAATATTTAGGATTTTAGGCTAAAGGAGAGAAGGAATGAACATGATAAGGGCGAGGATAGCCGGGACAGGTTCTGCGACCCCCGAGATGATTTTAAACAATGCGGACCTTGAGGCTATTGTGGATACGTCTGATGATTGGATCATAAAACGGACAGGAATCAGAGAAAGACGTATTGCCCTCAAAGGGCGGAACGAAACAACATTAAACCTGGCGACCAGCGCGTCATTAAAGGCCCTTGAGATGGCTAAGATTGGCGCAGATGCCCTTGACATGATAGTTGTGGGCACTGTTTCTCAGGACATGCACTTCCCCTCTGTGGCTTGTTTTGTGCAGGACGCGCTAAACGCAAAAAAGGCCGCCGCCTTTGACGTATCTGCTGGATGTACCGGATTCCTTTATGCGCTTTCCGTGGCCAGCAATGCCATTGCAACCGGTACCTGCAGAAGTGCTCTGGTGATCGGGGTGGAGCGCCTTTCAGCCATGACAAACTGGGAAGACAGAACCACGTGTGTACTTTTTGGGGATGGCGCTGGTGCCGTAGTCCTCACCAGCTCCCAGGATGATGGCATCTTGGCCAGCGCGCTGGGAGCTGACGGAACCTGCTGGGAACTCCTTTATTCCCCTAATGGTTCTCCAAACGTTCCAGAAATCTTAAAGGATACCTACAGGAAACCTTTCTTTATAAAGATGGACGGAAATCGGCTGTTTAAGAAGGCGATTATCAGCATGGCGGATATTTCGAGCGAAGTCCTTGAGAAAAGCGGTGTCTCCCCTTCAGATATCAGGCTTGTTGTCCCCCATCAGGCAAATTTCAGGATCATACAGGCACTGGCTGAAAGGCTTTCAATACCTATGGAAAAGGTGTATGTCAATATCCATAAGTATGGCAATACATCCTCTGCGTCCATACCTATAGCCTTAGATGAGGCTGCCAGAGAGGGGTTGCTGGGCCCCGGTGATATTGTGCTTCTGACCGCATTCGGTGCAGGCCTCACATGGGGAGCCTCAGTGATAAGATGGTCGTTTTAGTGAACAGTTACAGGGTATTTCGAATGGAATAAAACTCCTTGCGGAACTCCAAGAATCTTTCAGCACGGATCGCCTCCCTTATATCGTTCATAAAGTTGGTAAAATAGTACAGGTTATGGATGGTAGACAGACGATAGGCCAGTAATTCTCGGGCCATGAAGAGGTGTCGTAGATAGGCCCGGGAATAATTCCGGCACGTATAGCACCTGCATCCTGGTTCAATCGGTTCAGAATCTGATACGTATGAGGCATTACGAATATTTACAGTACCGGTGCGGGTAAAGAGTTGACCGTTTCTGGCATTTCTGGTAGGTATGACACAATCGAACATATCCGCCCCAAAGGAGACGAGTTCTATCAGGTCTTCAGGGGTACCAACCCCCATTACATACCGGGGATATTCACGGGGCAATTGGGGAACGGTGAACGAGGCTATCTCCAGCATCAATTCTCTCGGTTCCCCCACGCTTAAACCTCCCAGGGCAAAACCTTCAAACCCGATCTTACGAAGCTCATCAATTCCTCTAGCACGAAGGTCTTTGAACATCCCTCCCTGAACAATGGCAAACAGCGCCGAACCATCACCGCCTCTAGCCTTTTTACTTCGCCTAGCCCAGTCAAGGGTAATACTAAGCGATTTATGAGCCCTTCCCCGCTCTGTAGGGTACGGAAGGCACTCATCTAAACACATCATTATGTCGGAACCAAGTGCCTCCTGAATCTCAATCACCTTTTCCGGTGTCAAAACATGGGTAGAGCCGTCGATATGGGATTGGAAGGTAACCCCTGACATGGAAACGGTCCTTAGCCTTGCCAGGCTGAATATCTGAAATCCGCCACTATCAGTAAGTATGGGACCGTCCCAGTTCATAAATCGATGAAGACCAGAAAGTTTGGCAACGATTTCGTGTCCTGGCCGAAGGTAAAGGTGGTACGTGTTTGCCAGGATAATCTCAACACCAATCTCGTGCAATTCTTCTGGGGTTAACGATTTAACTGTGCCCTGGGTCCCTACTGGCATGAACACAGGCGTGTTTACACACCCATGGGGGGTCTGAATCTCCCCCAGCCGGGCCAAGCTTTCGGATGACTCATATATGATCTTGAAATGAAAAGACAAGATGCCTCCGTTACATAAATATATAATATGATGAAAGCGTAAAGCTGAGAGTCGATCAACCGGCGGATTTTCAGCTTTTAGCTCCTTACTCTTCACTTTACACTATCATCATACTATCTCCATAACTATAAAACCGGTAACGCGCATCGATTGCTTCCTGGTAGGCCTTCAGGATCGTCTCCCTGCCCGCAAATGCAGAAACCAGCATTAGGAGTGTGGATCTAGGGAGGTGGAAGTTGGTGATGATGGCATCCACCACCTTGAACCTATAACCTGGATATATAAAAAGGTCACACATTCCACTCCCTGGTTTTACATACCCGTGGTGGCCAGCGGCATACTCCAAAGTTCGCACGGTGGTGGTTCCGACCGCCACGATCTTCTTCCTTTCGGCCCGAGCCTGGTTCACCCTCCGGGCTACATCCGGGGTAACCTCATACCATTCCGGATGGACATGATGGTCCTCAATATTCTTCGTACAGCGGACCGGGAGAAAGCTGCCGTAACTTACGTGTAGTGTGATAAACGCAAGCTCGATACCTTTAGATCCGAGTCGTTTTATAAGATCGCTGGTAAAATGGAGACCAGCGGTGGGTGCGGCCACTGCACCCTCTTTTCTGGCGTAGACGGTCTGATAACGTTCTTCATCATTACACGGAGGAGAATCCTTATTATCCCGCTTTATGTATGGGGGGAGGGGAATATTACCAGCACGCTTGATGATATCCTCAAGATTTCCACTAAAATGAAAATCGAGGTAAAAGACTCCCTCCTTGATACCGACAACCTTTGCAGTCAGCTCAGGGGTAAACATGATACGCGAGCCTATGCGCGGGGCCTTAGAAGCCTTTACTAGGCAGGACGACGTAAAGGTTTCTTCGCCTATCTTCAAATCCTGTGGATATTGTAAAAGAAGGACCTCGACCCTTCCTCCTGTCTCTTTTTTTCCAAAGAGCCGGGCTGGCACAACCCTTGTGTCATTTAGAACAAGGAGGAAGGAATCGTCTAATAGATCTACGAGATCGGAAAAACACAGATGTTCTATCTCTCCCGAGCTCCTCTTAAGGAGAAGGAGTCGTGCCTGATCCCGCTCTTCAACTGGTACCTGTGCGATTAATTCAGGGGGTAGTTTGTAATCAAAATCGTTTAAATGCATCGTCCGGATTCAGTTATGGAGTTACAGACTTATGGAGTTGGTGAGTTAAAGGATAATCTAATGAATTAACTTTTTCAAAAATCGTAACAAGTTAGGCTTTTTAAAGAATCGTGGCAGCAGGATCCCGCTCCTCCGGGTGATCAAATACCACTGCGGGCCAACCTAATACACTTTATCCAAATGGCCTGATAGATCACCCGACGAAAACGCCGTTCAGGAGCTCGTGCGGTTTAACGGTCTCCAGCAGCTGATTTGTCTGGTATGGCTTCCTTTCTCCTTTTAGGCTTTTGAAAAGACTGCCGCTGCAGGATGCTCCCCTTTACTTTTCGCTCTTAATCCTTTACTCTTAATAAGAGGGCTTCCAGGTGCAATCAAATAACTCTCAAACTCCCTAACCCCTCCTCACAAGATAGATTACAGCCATTCCAATAGACATCATAACGAATCCTAAGGTACGTAAAACCGCATCAGGCATCTCAATTACCCTCTCCATCCACACCTTCATCCTGTCCGGGAAGGCAAAGTATGGAAGCCCTTCCACAAACAGGACCCTGCCGAGTACGGTAATAAAGAATTCCATAATCACCAAAAAAAACCCCGGACGGTAATCCATCCGGGGTTTTTCTCTTAACTTGAGGTTAGACTAGAAATTCACCTGGAGGCAATGGACGACGGTGAAGGTGTCATCAACATCCTGGGTTCCGCCCTGCTTCCACAGGTCGCCAGCCCAGAGATAACCAACTGTAGCGGTATAGGTCAAGTTATCCATCAGCTTTACTGTGCAGCCAATGTCTGCCTCTACACCGTATTCGTCGTCCCATGTCCTCCCGTTTGTTTTACCATGAACATCGGAGGTAGCCCATCCAACAACACCGTTCAGGACAATATTATCCGTGACAGAGAATTTTCCGTCGATGAAGATGATGTTCGACCCAAGTCGATAGAATTCGTCATCCAGCGTGCCATCGTTATCAAAATCCAATACCTGATTGCTGCTATTATATCTGTTCAGATTACCCAGTCCACCAAGGTTTCTGTCGTTTGATTGCCCGGTCAGGATCAGGAGAGGCTGATAGTCATGACCCCGCGGTATTGCATTCATCTCATCATCAGTGTCATTGTCGTCACCCTGGGTGTATAGCCATCCTACTCCGATGGTGGCGGGTCCGGCAGTATAGGAAGCATAAAGGTAATACCCGTTGCCGTCGTATTTAATGTCCTTTTGAGTTGGATCGTAAAAGTCTGCGTAGTCGCCCCTTCTGCAATCCCATTCACCCTCAATATAGAGAGGACCCCGGGTGTATTTGAAGTATGGGACTATCCAGTACCAATCACTCTTAAAACTGTCATTCAGTCTATTCTGAACAAAAACTGTGACAATACCTGCGTCAAGCCCTTCAGGGGTATACCATGCAGCAAGAAAGGGTGTATCAATGTCTTTGTCAGCATCGGCTGTACCTTGATCGGCTTCAACCCATTTCAGCAAACAGGGTAGGATATGAAGATTGCCTATCCTCTTGTAGAACTTGAGCACGTCAAAATCGTCCCCGATGTTGAATGCCCTCGTTCCCCACCGACCAAAGGTCTCACGGCCAATGATGAATGTTCCGAAATCGAATACCGCAGTCAGATACGCACGGTCAAAATTTATACCTTCATTATGCGGGGTCAAGGCGGTATTATTCCCGGTCGGTTCAACAGAGCCCCATACGTCTCCGCCGGCGGCTTTATCGTCGTAGCCGGGAGCATCGATACGGGTGGTGACAAACAGCCTGTCTGAGACCTTGAAGGTGGTCTTCAGGCGCAGCCTCATGTCCATAAAGGCATTTGGCGAACCGGTGTCGTCATCCAACCTAGACTGATCCATGTACCAGCCACGCACCCTGTAGCTACCACTAAAATCTGCTTGAATAGCCATGGCTGGGAGTGCGATCAGCATTGCCAGGCTCATGGCAAGAGCAAAAACCATAAATCTCTTCATGTGTCCTTATCCTCCTTTTCCTGGTGTTAATAGCCTGTTAAATGAAAAAACACCTGAAACACTACCGAACCAGATACCTTTTGATCACCCCCCTTCATGAAATATAAACCGTTAAAATAACTAACTTTCCAAAAAAAGCATGTATTGCTAAGATGTATATATCTCTCATATGGCTTTGTCAAGCCCTTTATACTCTTTTTTTGAAGTCCCAAAGAAACCGATCCCATTTTGATGTAGGGGCGCGGGTTTATACCCGCCTGAACTGCTTTCCCCTTGCCAAGAATTCCTCCCTGCTGTATTATTTATTAGCTGAGCTTTCGTAACTGCTCAGAGGGTGTCGGTTGCTGGCGGTCAGTGTCCGTAGTCGGTTAAGGGAGACCCACGTCCGAGACTGACCACCAACCACGGCTTTTGGTCTCTGTTGCCCGGCTTCCCAAGATAGTTCTCTAAAAAAAGCCTTATACCGCGTCATTCTGAACGAAGCGAAGAGGAGCGAAGAATCTCTTGAGATGCTTCGCTTACCCTCAGCATGACGGGAAGAGGAATCAGTATAGTACAATGTAGTGAGGCCCTCAGCAGGAACTCTGGCCTGTATACTTACCAGCTGCTTATGAAAAGAATTGACTCCGAGGCATATATACCGTGAGATCGGTCCGAGAAAAGTATCTGTCCGTGCACAGATATATCTTTCATTTGCTTACGGAGAGGTGTGGCTAATTTAAGACACCGAGAGAATAAAATTGAACTTTTTTTGGCCATTGCTGATATCCCGTTTACAGCGTCTGTTTCAGTTAATAAGTCTAGATGTCATATGGACATTCCCTTTGCTTAAAGCCGCGAAACTTGATGATTTCCTAAAAGGTCTTCCAACCCGTCACTGCCGCCAAAGCGGGAGTCCATAAGATGCCGTAATAAGGATGATTCTCGCTCACGCGGGAATGGCTCCAAAAGAGCAGATTCCGAGTTTTTGCGAAACCATCAAACTTGAGTAAGTAATTCAGAATTCGTCACGCGAAATTGGGTAAGAAATATTACGAGAAACTCTTAGTACGATTTGTATTAAAATGGAGATCAGGAAAGGCAAAATGACAATCTCTCCATATCTGAGGTCAAAGAAGCGTTCCTTAATGGGAGAATATTAGAATCATATGACGATACAGGAAGAGGAGAAAGCTGTTTAAGAGTCGGTTTTACAAATTATGGCACCCAGTTCATGTCGTATCAGGCAAGACAGAGGATACCTTGGTAATTGCAAGTGTTTTTATACCAACACCACCGCAATTTAAAAATCCTTCCAAGAGAGGCTAGTAAACGTACAATATAGTTATAAGCGTGACCACAAGCTCCTCATTGTTGATGATGTGCCCTTTGAGCAATGCGAAGGATATTGTGAGGAATAATATTTTCAAGCGAGGATCTTAAAAAAATAGAGAAGGAATTTAATGCTTTTTATTCCCAGGGCAAAAAGCCAAAAAAGGAAATTGTCATCCCAACTGAATCATATTCAGAGATACCAAACATCTAATAATCGGTTTCAACTGGAGTTCAAAAGGCTTTTTTCAAGAAAGAAAATGACAATAATAGGCGAGGAGGTTTGAATGAAAGATTTAAAACAACAATACAAAACCGTCATGGCAGATCACTTCCCTGAAACCATGACCATAACGTTTGGTGATCAGAGGCTGATATATAAGAAGCGTACATGGAAGATACCGGATGAAAGCACGGGCGAGCTGGTCGAGAAAGGGCTCCGGTACGGAGAGAACCCTGGCCAGGAGGCTGCCCTGTACGAACTGGTGTCAGGCAATCTTAGCCTTGGGGATTGCCGGTTTATTGAGCCAGGAAGGGGTCTTGTGAGTGCCATCACGGAAGAAGATATGCTTCAAGCAGGCAAGCATCCTGGTAAGATCAACCTGACCGATATCGATAATGCGCTTAATATACTGAAATATCTCCCAGATAGGCCGACGGCTGCTATCATGAAGCATAACAACCCGTCCGGTGTGGCTTGTGCCGAAACACTGGCCGAGGCCTATCATAGGGCAAATATGGCGGATCGGATTGCGGCGTTTGGTGGCTGTCTGGCCCTAAACAGACCTGTGGACAGGGATACTGCAGCACTGATAAGCGAAAATTATCTCGAGGTTGTGGCTGCACCAGAGTACGAAGAAGGATCGTTGCCAGTGCTTAAGAAAAGAAAGAACCTTCGGATTATTCGGATTAGCCGTATGGATCGCCTGTACGAGTATGCTTATCTTAGATTTGTTGATTTCAAGTCCTTGATCGACGGAGGGATAATAGTTCAGCAATCTCCGCTCAATAGGATAAGAGGAAGGGATGATTTTCAACTGGCAGAAGCAGTACATGACGGCAAAAAGTATATCATTGAGCGGGCACCTACTGAGAGAGAATATGATGACATGCTTTTTGGCTGGGCGGTAGAACAGGGTGTCACTTCCAACTCAGTAATTTATGTAAGGGATGGCGTGACCGTAGGGATCGGTACAGGAGAGCAGGACCGGGTAGGTGTGGCCGAGATAGGAATATTTAAGGCCTACACGAAATATCGGGATACGCTATGTTTCAATCGATTCCGTATTCCTTATAAGATCCTGGAAAAGGATGTCTCTGAAGGGAGGCGGAGCCCTAAGGATAAAGAGGATATCGACGAAGAGACGCGCCAGAAAAAGGCCGGCCTGATCGGTGCGGTCATGATCTCAGATGCCTTCTTCCCCTTTCGGGATGGTGTGGACGTGGCCATCAAGGAGGGGATATCTGCTATCGTTCAACCGGGAGGGTCATTGATGGATTTCGAGTCTATCGAGGCGTGCAATGAAGCCAACCCAAAAGTAACGATGGTGTTTACAGGACAACGGGCGTTTAAGCACTAGTGAAGAGTGAAAAGTGAAAAATTACTCTTTTTGCTTCTTTGCCGTAATCCGGATGGAAGATAAAATCTTGATAATCTGACTCGTTTCATCGGCTAATTTTATAATTCTGTTTGAAGGAATAGTCCTTGCTTCCTTAAGCAATCTAAACCGGTATGCTGGTTTACGTGGTCCTTTGTGGCAATTGACATTTTTGCTAGGAAGTCAGCTTTGATCTGAGCACCTTGTGCTTCGTGTACGTTAGCTCCGATGGAAGTGCCGAACGTAAGAGCTGTCTCCCAAGGATACGGCCTACATTGTCTTTTTCCAATTCAGGATAACCATTTATGATTTCCAATGAATATGCCCCGCTACGCCCCATAATATCTTCTTTGACATTCTTCAATTTTTACTCTTCATTACCCTGTCCACTTCCTTCTGAAGGAGACACAGCGCCTCATCCGAGTACGGTTTTTCCTTCCTCATTTGTGGGTCAAGCGGGTCTTTTGGGTTAAAGTTCTGGAGAGTTAATCCTAAAGCCCCTTTAAGCATGCGCGCTATTTCAAGTATGTCATCCCTGGAATGAAGAGAGGGGACCACTGTGGTTCGAAACATATATTGCACACGGCCCGACATCAGGGTCTCTATCGACTCCCTGATGATCTCTACCGGGACATATACACCTGAAGCCCGGGTATATTTTGAATCGTTAAGGGGTGCCTTCACGTCCATGGCGACAAAATCGAGAAGCCCTTCTGATATTAGGTAGTTAAGAATTTCCGGTTGAGTGCCGTTCGTATCCAGCTTGACCATGAGACCTGCGCTCCGAATCTTTCGTATAAGTCCGGGAAGTCCTCGGTGGATGGTAGGTTCCCCGCCGGTAATACAGACACCGTCGATCCAGTCTTTAAACGGTTTTAGTCGATCCAGTATACTTTGCAGGGAGATGTTTTCTAAGGAGTCGGGGTTTAAGACCAATACATGATTATGACAGAAAGGGCAACGGAGGTTACAGTATGGAAGGAATATCACAGCACATACCATTCCCGGCCAATCTGAGAACGATGTCTCGATAAAACCCTTGATAGGCGGGATATGATTTGGATATTTACTCATTATAATCTTACAGTCATGCAACTTTTACTTCTTTTTACGACTTAACCTCATCAAAAGATTCTTTATCTCAAGCATGTCCGTAATAGCTGAAGAGTCGTTCAAAACGAGGATTGGAAGATTTTTCTGGGCATCCTCTACCAGTTCGTGCCACGCTAGATGGGCCAGTGCGTCAGGATTGTCCGGCCCCAATTCTTCTACCTTTATTCCCAGGGCTTCTAGATCAAAGCTATTCTTGATCTCCTGACATGCGCTACAGAGCCGTTTGGTAAAAAGCGTCATTCTTCCCTCCTGAATGAAAGATTCGAAGAGCATCTACCGAAAATGATCGTAACAGTTCACTTGTGCTGTGTCCTGCATCGAATATTTGGTATTGAGCCTCCCTTTTGATCCGGTCGGTTTGTTTTAAAAGGCTAAGACGCTAAAGATATTCATGGTTTCGATACCTGTCCTTTAGTTCACCCAACTTCCCTTTATTCCAGCTTGAGATGCGAGTGAAATATCCGGTTATACGCGTGATTCCGTCCACATTTCTCGATTTGCAGTAAGTGCATCTGTCGTGGATACCACGATCCAGCTTCCCGCAGTCGTTACAGCAGGTAAACTCGGGAGAGAATGCTATTTGATCGTTCTTGGTACGGTTAAACGTCTTGATCACAAAGTTGGCCAGTGATGGAGCTGAAGGCCTGGCTTCCCCAAGCCAGATATGGGTGAGTGCCCCGGCCTCAATAAGTGGGTGAAATCGACCTTCGTACTTTACTCGATGTATCGGATTCATGGGGGCACTTACATTGTAGAGGGTGGAGTTGGTATAATAGACCTCTCCCTGCGCGGGGTTTCCCTTTACTACCTGACTGGCCTCGTCTGGATAGTAAGTAAGATCGAGTCTGGCAAATCGATGTGCCGTACTTTCTGCTGGCGTTTGTTCCAGTACAAACCTCATCCCGAATCTTCTGCTGAAATGATCGGCAAGAAGCTTCATGTGGGCTATTACCTTGAGTCCAAATCTGGTTGCTTCGGTCGATTCGTGCATCTCCTCCCCTGTATGGTACTGGGTCAATTCGTTTAGTCCTACCATACCGATCAGGTACGTACTCCGGTTGAGTCTCAGGTAAGGGGTGCCGTCAGTATCCATGTTTAGTAGAGTCAACGGCCCGGATTCTTCATGGGAGAGAAGCCGCTCAATAAAACTCCTCTTTTCCAGATGTGCCCTGACCGCTAATTCCATTATGTCCGCAATCTTATCAAACAGCCTGGTGTCATCCCTTTTCGCCATGAAAGAGAGTCTGGGAAGATTTAGGGTTACGTTCTGAATAGCTGAATAGCGCATCCTCCAGGGCTCTTTTGCATCTTCCAGGTCGCTACGTTCCAGCTTGAAACTGAGACGACAGCATTCTGAGATCTTGGCCGTATCCCCCCTGTCAAACACAAAGTAAGTATTCCCCTTTTCTGCTGCTACATCACAGATGTGGTTCAGGAACGAGAGATGCCCTGGGGTTTGAAAAAACTTATCCGTGATATGCACAAGTGGTTTAGGAAAAAAGAACGGCCTGCCCGCGCCATCCCCTTCTTTGAAGACCTCAAAGAGCTGCCAGACAAAACGCTGGGCCTCCTTTTCATATTCTGCATAGGTCTTGCCCGTATACTCTCCTCCAGGTCCTATGGCCGGTACGTCTGCAAAATGTTTTGGGACCTCCCAGTACAGGTTGATGTCAGTGAATATCGCCTGACCACCACGCGCCACTGCCTGTTGCGAAAATTCAAAGATCAGCATCTGTGCCAGTTGTTTCATCTCACGATCGGTCATCCCCACCAGGTATGGAGCAAAAAAGAGATTTACTGCATCCCACCCGATAGCTCCAGCAAAATTACTCTGCAGGGCTGCACCAAATTTCACCATATGGGCAAGAAGGACTTCAGGATGTTTAGCCGGTTTTGCCATTGCCAAGGAATTGGGCAGGTTTAGCCCAAACTTCTTGAGATATTCCAATGATTGTCCAGAACAATAAGGACGGTCTATAAACCCCAAGTCATGAAGATGAATGGTTCCATGCATATGGGCCTCACCCACCTCCCGGGAAAAGACGTTTAGAAGGGCATACTCCTTTTTTATGCTTTCTGCCAGGGTCAGATTGGTGGCTTCAGGGCCATGAGGGACGTTGGCATTCTCCTTGTTGGGATGGGTAATCATCTGATCCACATCGAAAAGAGGGACCCCTAGCCGCGTATGCATCTTACGGGCCCGTTCCAGTCCCCGCTCGATCAGCTTGGCATCCACAAGCTCCCGGATAAGCGGGGCAGTGATCGTGGAAATGCCAGAAGCCATAATGATCTCCTCCACCTCTTTGCTAATGGCCCGAGCCGTGTCATGGTCGATACAGGTCTCCCTGATCAGGGCCTCGACAATCCTTTCCCTGTTCCAGCTGTCAAGTGCCTCATCGGATCTGTGTACAAAAAGGGCCATATCAGTTGTTTCGCTGGAAGAGTCTTTCTTTAGCTTTAGTACTGAACCCATATCCTCAGTCCTTTCCTTAAATAATTAATAATTTCCGATATATAGTATTAATTATCAGATTAACCACAATATGTAGTATATTATCCCTTATCATTCCCTTGTCAAGTACTTTTTTCGAGACTTTCTTGTTGTCTAAAAAACAAAAAAAATGTTATCTAGAATAACAGGCCTCAGTCGAAAAGAATTTCTTCGAATATTCCAGAAAGGAATGAGAAGATACCAAGGAGATATCTAAATGACGCAAAGAGTTGTAATTATAGGTGCCGTAGCTTTAGGGCCAAAGGCGGCTTGCAGGTTAAAGCGGCTTCAGCCTGAAGCCGAGGTCGTAATGATAGACCAGGATGAGCTTATCTCATACGGAGGTTGTGGAATTCCTTACTATATTTCCGGGGATGTGAGCGACGCGACTGAGCTCATGTCAACCAGCTTTCACATGCTCCGGGACGAAAGATTTTTCAATAAAGCCAAGGATATCAAGGTATTGACCCGGACTCGTGCTCTTGCCATCGATCGCACTAAGAAGGAGGTAACGGTTCATGATTTGAAAACCGATGAAAAAAAGGTTATCCCCTATGACAAATTAGTACTGGCAACAGGGAGCCGACCCAGACGTATTCCCGTCCCTGGAACGGAGCTGGACGGTGTCTTCACCATTTCCACTGTAAAGGATGCCATTGTTATAAAGGAGCGTATTACCCGCGGAGAAGTGGGGTCGGCTGTGATCATCGGTGCAGGGGCCATCGGCCTGGAAATGGCTGAAGCATTTACTGACCTCTGGGGTATTGAGACAAAGGTCATCGAAGTCATGGATCAGATCCTCCCAGGGATTATGGATAAGAACCTTGCCCTTATGGCTCAGCGTCATATGGAAGAAAAAGGGGTTACATTCTATCTGTCAGAGAATGTTAAACGTATAGAGGGTGATGGCCGTGTCGAGAGGGTCGTAACAGACCGTCGCACCCTTGAATCGGACATGGTGATTATGGCCACAGGGGTGCAGCCAAACACAGACCTAGCGAGGCAAGCTGGCCTGGTGATTTCCCAGAGCGGGGCTATTGTTGTCAACAATCGGTTGCAGACATCAGATCCGGATATCTATGCAGGTGGAGACTGTGTGGAGAACCTTCACCTGGTTACAGGTAAGTATGTGTATTTCCCATCAGGGTCGATAGCGAATCGTCACGGTCGCATAATAGGTACAAATCTGGCCGGTGGAGCAGCCACGTTTGATGGTATTGTCGCAAGCTTTGTGATCAAGCTGTTTGATCTATCTCTCGCATCAGCCGGATTGAGCCTTCAGGGGGCGCAAGAGAGTGGGTTTGATGCCATTGGGGCTCTGGTGGTTCAGGCGGATCGGGCACACTTCTATCCAGGGCAGGACTTGATGTATCTTGAGCTGGTTGTAGAGAAGTCCACCCGCAGGGTGCTAGGTATACAGGGGGTTGGAAGTGCAGGAGACGGATTGGTCAGGCGTGTGGATGCAGTTGCGGCGGTCCTGAAGTTTCGGCCTACTACAACCGATATCTCCAACATGGAGATAGCCTATTCCCCTCCTTTTGCAGCAGCCATGGACATCTTGAACGCAGTGGGAAATGTTGCCGATAATATCATAGAGGGACGATGCAGAACCATTGAGACGGATCAGTTTGAAACTCTGTTTGAAGATCGAACTAAAGGTGGTGTGATCTTTCTGGATGTACGTAGCCCGAAAAACGCTGCCCCTTACGTCCAGAGATATCCCGAATACTGGATCAATATCCCTCAGGAACAGCTCCGTGATCGCCTGAAAGAGGTGCCCTCAGATAAAAGACTCGTGTTGATCTGCAACTCAGGGGTACGGTCGTATGAAGCACAGGTAACACTCGATAATTCAGGGATAAAGGATACCTATAATCTGCAGGGGGGAGTGGCTGCAATAAAGAAGGTGGGGATAGATTTGACCTCCGGTTCCTGACCCTACTTACCGATACAAAAACGACTAAATATTTCGTCTAAGAGGTCCCGAGTCGTGGTAGCACCTAGAATCTCTCCCAGTCCATCTACGGCCTCCCTCAGATCGATTGCGATGAGTTCTAAGAACATGCCCTCTTTAAGGTTCTTTGATGCCCTACACGCTGAAGAGAGTGCCTTCTTTATCACCATCCTATGGCGCAGATTGGGTACGATCGAAGGGAGGCGAGGCTCATCATCAGTTTGTCCTGTGATTGTTTTAAAAATGGCATCTTTTAGCTCTTCTATACCATCCCCATACAATGCGGAGACCCTTACGTGAGGAATCTCTGGAAACAGGTTTGCTACCTGACATGACGACGGGTGGGCTGGAAGGTCTATCTTATTTAATACAAGTATTCCCTTTTTGTGCCTTATTTCACGGTAAATATCCAAATCCTCTTCTACTAGAGGGGTACTGATATCAATCATGAAGAGTATCAGATCCGCCTGAGAAATAGTCTCTTTAGCAAGGCGTATACCGATGGTCTCCACTTCATCTTCTGTTTTATGAAGACCTGCGGTATCCACGATCTTGAGAGGTATACCCCTAATATTTGCGATATCTTCGATTATATCCCTTGTGGTTCCCGGTATACCTGTAACAATCGAGCGTTCTTTCTTGAGGAGTCTATTCATAAGGCTCGATTTTCCCACATTTGGTCGTCCCAATATTACTGTTGTTGCACCTTCCCGGTAGACATGGCCCTCATCGTATTGCTCGAGAAGCCGTTTCAGAGGGCAAATGATCTGTTCCCTCAGGATTTCCTCCGCCTTCCCAGGCGGAAGAACAATCTCCACATCTTCTGGGAAATCAATAGCAGCCTCTACGTTAATCAGGAGGTCCTTGAGTGGCCGTATGATCTTCTGTACTGCATGACTAAGCCCTCCTTTGAGCTGCTGTGCTGCCATGAGCAGACCCTGTTTGGTCTGAGACTCAATAATATCAATTACGGCTTCAGCCTGCGTTAAATCGATACGACCGTTCAAGAAGGCCCGCTTGGTAAATTCGCCCGGTTCTGCTAGACGCACCCTGTTTGACCTTAACACGAGTTCTAGGATAGCGTTTAGGGCTGATGCACTTCCATGGGCATGGATTTCGACCACGTCTTCGCATGTGTATGAGTGAGGTTTTTTCATGATGACAAACAAGACTTCATCCAGGATCACACCCTCCTCCGGATCAACTATGTGGCCATAATATAGATGATGGGATTTAAATTCTCGAACACTCCGAAAGGGTCTAAAAAGAGGAAGGGAGGATGCAATTGCGTCAGGCCCCGATATCTTCACAATACCGATACCTCCTGGGCCAATCGGAGTAGCAATGGCAGCAATGGTAGTGTTATCCATCTTCCTTTCCGCACCCTTCATCCTGTTTCTTTCAACCTTGATGGTTTCGCAAAATGAGTTTTTTGCGAAACCATCAAGGTTGACCCGTTATAACAACCGCCTGAGGAGGCACGGGGTCAGAATGCGATATAATATTATACCTTGTTTTCTGCCGATAAGATTTCCGAATGAGGAACCCTATTTAACGAGATGAACACGGAGTTTAGTCCCCGTGCGAGATTTCAACGGGGTTCACCTCTTATTAGGATATATGATTAGTTTCTTTAGAGAGCCGTTTCCACCGCTTCGAGTCCTAAGCATATTATCGTTTTTGAGAGCAATATGAATAATCCTTCTGTCATGGGCATTCATAGGACTTATTGTGACCGGTTTGCCTGTGCGTTTAACCTTTTCTCCCAACCGGATCGCCAGGTGAGTGAGGGAGGCCTTTCTCTTCTCACGATAACCTTCAATATCAACAGTGATTCGCAGTTTTTTTTCACTCTTTCTGTTAATTATCTTTTGTACTATATATTGCAATGCATCCAGTGTCTGGCCATGCTTGCCTATAAGGATTGCCGATTTTTCACCTTTAATGTTGAGCAAAACGTCATCGCGGTTCTCTTCTACCAATATGTCAAAATTGTCCACAACATGAGATACTATTTTCTCAAGAACCTCCTTGGCAAACCTTGCTGCTCCCTCTGTTGTCTCCAAACCGGTAGATGGTGTCCTGTCTTCCTGAGGTAGAGAATCTTTTACCTTTACCCTGATTTTGGCCTTCTTTACCCCCACAAGTCCAAAAATTCCGCTCGAACCAAACGAGATAACGTCAACTTCAAGCTGATCCTCAGCAAGACCCAGTTCCTTACAAGCCTTCTGGATGGCCTCATCTGTGGTCTTTCCTTCAAACTCAAGATAAGAAGACATGGCTTTACCTCCAAGATTAAACAAAACGTTTGTTAACATAATATTGTTGAGCGATAGATAGGATGTTATTAACAAGCCAGTAGAGAACAAGCCCTGATGGAAAGTTAATAAAGATTACAGTAAAAAATAGGGGCATGAACATCATCACCTTAGCCTGTGTGGGATCGCCAGGGGGAGGTGACATCTTTTGCTGGAGAAACATCGAAGCCCCCATAATAATGGTAAGCACTGGTATTCCATACGGGGGTTGCATAAAGGGTATGGCAAAATTGAAACGGAATAGCCTGTCAGGAGCTGAAAGGTCGTTTATCCACCAGACAAATGGGGCATGCCTCAACTCTATGGCCTGATAAAGCACTTTGTATAAGGCAAAAAAGATAGGAATCTGAAGTATCATCGGAAGGCAACCAGCCAGTGGATTCACCTTATAGACCCTGTAAAGATTCATCATCTCCTGGTTCATCAACTTCTTATCATGCTTATACTTTTCTCTGATTTCAGCGATCCTGGGCTGTAACTTCTTCATCTGATGCATGGATTGATAGCTTTTATTGCTGAGCGGCCAGAAAAGGATCTTTATCAAGATGGTGATAAGGATGATTGTAAGGCCATAATTTTTGAAGATGCGGTTCATGATGATCATAAAATGTAGGAGAGGTTTGGCGATAATATCGAACCAGCCGAAGTTGATCGCTTTTGCTAGACTAAAGCCGATCTTGGTCAGTGTTTCAAGGCTCTGTGGTCCAAAGTAAAGATGAAATAGGTAACTTTGCTCGTTCATAGCGGGAATAGAAGTTGCCGGGCTGATGTAGTTAAGTTCAAGAATGTCCTTAGCCTGCGCAAGCAGTCTGATCCCCGCCTTCTGTGCTTTATCAGGAATGAGAGCCGACATAAAGTATCGGTCCTTAAAGCCGGTCCATGTTATTACCCCGGAATATGCCTTTTCCGTTCCTGGGTTTTTGTCCTTGATCTTTATCTCTTCCAGCCTGCCATCGATCAGGGCCGCAGGTCCAGTGAAAACATATGTTGAGTTTTGACCTGATCTAAGGGACTTTCTCAATACAACAATCAGATTGTCCTGTATGGTTTTTCGCGAAAAGTTTCTCACCTTTACTTCTAGATCGATTATGTAGCTCTTGGGATGAAAAGTGAATTTCTTCAAAATATTAACACCATGTTCGGGCGATTCCCAGCTAAAGACCAGCTGTTTTCTTTCTTCCCTGGCTTCAATCCTTGTTTTCTCAGTATTGGCCATAAACACGGCTCTATCCAATCCCGATATACTCTTTTCAAGGAAGTCAATACCTACGCTTCTAACGTCTTTGTTTTGTGCATGTACCACCTCCTTTAATGGTGAATTTCCCTCCAGATACTCCCTATATTTTTTAAGCCTAAAACTCCTTATTGCTGCCCCCTTCTCACTGAACTGCACTATATACAGGGGTGTTGATACAGTAATGATTCTACCACTTTGAGCCCGGTAGGGTAGAGCCGGCCTTTGCACAGGCATTTTCAGTTCTTTCAAAGGTGACCCACCCTTTTCTTGAAGCGTGGTCTGTTTCTGTGCTACTCTTGACTCTTCTCCCTTCCGTTTAATAGGTTTGGTAGGTACAAATAGTACTTGATACAGATAAAAGACCAGAAAAGATAAGGCAATTGCCAGTAACATTCTCCACTGCATACAAAGTTACCCCTAAAGCTACTATTCAAGTATGATTTTTTCGAATATTCTAGTTATTCCGCTCAAGTCGCTTCTCTTCCGGTTTGCCAGGTTCTATCTGGAAACACGTTTTGATGTCTGTTCACAACGACTTGTGCCCCAGCCCTCTAATCAGTGGTATGAAGCTTGCGGATCTACACTATTTACTCACAAGCTTGGGTAAGATTCGATTCGTTGTAACAGCTTAGCTCTTTGAAAAACCAACATTGGGTCGCGGCTAGAAGCCGCTACTGTAAGAGGGGAGAGTGGAGACCGAAAAAGTGAAGAATGGTTGCAAAATAATTCCTTCACTTTATTCACTCTTAACACTTCACTATTCCTAGCCCCTCGTAGGAACAGCATGTTGCTGCGGCTGTTTTTTCAAAACGCTAAATCGTTACGGTTCATTATATTACGGGGTCATATCCGCCAGGGTGAAAAGGATGGCAGCGCATAATTCTCCGTATGCTAATCCAGGATCCCTTCAGAACTCCATACCGTTTTATGGCCTGGCAGGAATATTCAGAACATGTTGGATAAAAACGACAAGCCGGAGGGAAAAGTGGTGAAAGTATATATTGATAGGCTCTAATGATTGCCACTAACGACTGTTCTGGAATCTTTGCAATCCACTGAAATTTCATGAACAATACTCTCTAAAGCCTCTCTTGTTTCATGAGGTGACAGCCTGGCCACACTGTCCTTTGCTATTATGTTTATATCGTAGGCGTGTTGAAACAGAGCTTTATTTAACCGAAAATATTCCCTTATAATCCGTTTTATACGGTTTCTTGTCACTGCACATCCAACGTTTTTACTGACGGTGATCCCCAAGCGTGTACGTTTCAGATGGTTTGGACGATAAATTATCAAAAAATGTCCACTATAAATCCTTTTGCCCCGGGCAGACAATCTCTTAAACTCTGATCTTTTTAAGATTCGCTCAGCCTTTGAAAAGGAGAAATCGCCCATTATGCTTAGTCTATACGGTTAAACGTTTTCTACCCTTTGCCCGGCGGCGCTTTAATACTGTTCTTCCCTGTCTGGTTGACATCCTTGCCCGAAATCCGTGCGTCCTCGCTCGTTTGATTCTACTTGGTTGATATGTTCTCTTCATAGCCTTCCGTCGTCGATCG
>DTYH01000177.1 GCA_012961955.1 Desulfobacterales bacterium
AGTAGAGAATAAGGGTAGGGCCGATATTGTTTATGCCTGCGGACCAAAACCGCTGCTTAAAGAAGTCTCCCGTATAGCCAGCTTAAGAGGGATTAGATGCCAGGTATCATTAGAGACAAACATGGCGTGTGGATTTGGGGCCTGTCTAGGATGTGCGGTGGGAAGGGCCGACAAAAAGGAGGGGTATTTTCATGTCTGTAGTGACGGGCCTGTGTTCGACTCAAATGAGATCGATTGGCAGACTCTTTAACGATAAAAAAAACAGTAACAGTTTAGTTCGTACCTGTTCACGGGGTAAATCTTTTCCTTTAGCCGGTGTACAGTTACTAAAAAAAGAAGAGTATCCTTGTAGGTGTTTGTAATCTATGTGGTGGCCTTGGACATTCCCTGTTTGTTGCGGGGCACAAAGGAGATTTGAGAGGAATCAACCACGGCACGGGCATATAGCATAGCCTCAAGCTCAGAGAGGCCGGAAGCTGGACAGCTGCCCACAAGTTGCTAAGGCTATGTGTTTCACAGCTCAGGCTTTTCAAAGGGTGAAAAATATTACAAAAGAACAAAGGAGGTTAAAACAATGAAGGTGGTTGCTTTTAATGGTAGTCCAAGGAAGGGGGGTAACACCGCTCAGGCTATTCAAGTTGTCTTGGACGAATTGGAAAAAGAGGGGATTCAGACCGAGATGATACAGATCGGCGGAGAACCGATTAACAGTTGCAAAGCGTGTTTTAAATGCGCCAAAAACAAGGATAAACATTGCAGTGTCACAGATGATAAGTTGAATTTTTACATCGATAAAATACTTGAAGCCGATGGAATTCTTGTTGGTTCTCCCACATACTTCAGTAATGTCTCATCCGAGGTCAAGGCGTTTATTGACAGGGCCGGAATGGTGGCAAAGGTGAATGGGGACATGTACAAAAGGAAGGTTGGTGCAGCAGTTGTGGTGGCTCGTCGGGCCGGTGCTACCCATGTATTTTCTTCCATAAACTATTTCTTCTTTATTAGCCAGATGATTGTCGCCGGTTCTAATTACTGGAATCTTGGAATCGGTCTTAATCCAGGAGATGTTAAGAATGATAAGGAAGGCCTTGTCACCTTTAGAACGCTTGGGTCAAATATGGCATGGCTTTTAAGGAAGATTGGGATGCCTACATAGTTGATGGTTTCGTAACGAGTCATTTTGCAAACGACATTGGACGATTTTGGAATAAGATTCAGAACCAGCTTGCCTTAAAAATTTCAAACTGTTTGAGGGCGCAAGCCCGAGTCTTTGAAATTTAGGCAGGGAATTCTGAATCCCAAAATTCCTCACAGAAGAGTGGAAAATTAGGTTTCTTAGGAAACCATCATAATTGATTCTATTGCATTTAGAAAAGTAACACTTTAGCCTCGTGAAAGAGACCTGGCCCAATCAAAAGACAACCCGAATACTGAGTTATGCGATACAGGATGCAAGATACAAGCTTATATAGTATCAGGCAAAAGTCCTTATATAATTATATAAGGCAATTATCCCCTTAGAGGTACTTCCTGTATACTGGATAGATACGAATCCAGATACAGGAGGTCTCTATGGGGATTTACGATTACAGAGAATATATTGCTAACGAAGAAGCTTGTAGAGAGCTTCTTCGAGAGATTCGATGGCCAGATGGAGTTGAATGTCCTAAATGTAGAGAGAAGAAGATATGGAGACTTGGTGAGGCGAACAATTTTAAATATAAGTGTTCTCAATGCAAGTACAAATTCACAGAAACCTCTGGAACTATATTTGAGAAGACCAGAACACCTATTTCTAAATGGGTTCTGGCAATAGGGCTTTTTAAAGTGGGAATATCTGCTAATCAACTGAAGGATGAAATTAAGGTAACCTATAAAGTTGCCTGGCAAATGATCAACAAAATAAGGACGGCTATAAAAGGGGATCCTGTCACTAACAAACTGTTTGGTTGTGTAGAGGTTGACGAAACCTATTATGGAGGCAGGAGAAAAGGCAAAAGAGGGAGAGGTGCATCTGGTAAGCAGCCTGTTGTTGGAATAATCCAGAGGAATGGGGCTGTACGAACTATAGCCGTTCCTAATGTTAAAAGTAGTACACTTCAAAGGATTATCAGACAAAATGTTAAGAAAGGAAGTATTATCTATACGGATAGCTGGTGAGGCTATCATGGTCTTGATAAAGGGGGTTTTAACCATAAGATAATTAACCACAATAACGAATTTGTCTCTGATGAAGGAGATCACATCAACAACATGGAGGGTTATTGGAGACTTTCTAAACATAAGCTTTATGCGAGGCATCATAAGATTTCCAGGAAGTATTTGCCACATTATCTTGCTGAATCTGATTTTAAATTTAATCACCGTTTTCATACTGATTTTATCAGGTTAATATTATCAAAATTTATCCAGGTACCCTTAAGGGGATAATTACTAAAATTTTATATCCCGCTTGTCAAGAAAAAAACTGATATTTTCGTTTGTATAACGATTTTCAAACTGATATCAGATAGGTACCAGATCGATCAATCTTTGGACACATCTCCCCCCTCCGGTCCTACGCCTTGGAGACAGAGGGTACATCAGGAGAGCGCATCGACTCTCCTGGCAGATACTAGCGGTCTATCTCTTATGAAACCGGCTTTAAAAGCTCCGCCCCTGGAGGGAGGGGAGTGTTTTCCAATCTCTTCATGTAATCGTTTCCATCTGCATAACGAACACATGAATCTATCAAATCTGGTTTAAATCTTATGAATATCTTGAAAATCTGCTCTTCACTTATCCCGGGAAAGAGCCTTCTCAGTTCTGATTCGCCAAATACCGCCTGCCCCTGCACCAATGAATAGCATGCCTCCTGAAATAGATTGTTCAGATGGGTACAGCCTCTATTCCCCACGAGCTCTCTTAATTCATTCATCAGGCCCGGCCCAACCCTCTTTCCAACCATTGCCCGAAGAGAGGAAACGGCCGTTATACACTCTTTATGGGGGTAACGCTCCATTTTACACTGTATATCCTCAACACTAAGGTGCGGATGAGAAAAGGTAACTACAAGCTCAAGCCTGTGCTTTTCGTCAGAATGACCGACCTTCACCACGAATCTCTTTTCCGGAGTAATATGGACCTCTATATCTTTTTTCTTCCTGTAGAGCAGCTTACCCATGCGCATCCCCGACCCAGCAGTCTTTGATTCTTCATACACCTGCTCAGTTTGGCTATCTATTCTCTCCTTCTCCATATCGGTAGTAGTCCTCACACTATTTGAACTTTGCCTCCCTTTTTTCTATAAATGCCCTTGTACCCTCCTTAAAGTCATCTGTACTTAAGGATTCCACCATGGGTAAGGCCGTGTCACGTATATAAAAGAGGTTTGGATCTCGAACACACATATCAATTACCTCCTTAGATTCCCTCATCGAATATACTGAGTTGATGGCAATCTTTGCAAGAAGCGACTCCGTACGTTCAAGCAGCTCATCTGGGGGCACAACTTCTTCAACAAGGCCAATATTAAAGGCTGTTCTGGCATCTATCCTTTCTCCTGTTAGTATCAACTTCTTTGCCTGGAAAGGACCCACTGCCCGAACCAGCCTGGAAATATACTCAAAACTTTCTACTATTCCCAGCCTTGCTGACGGAACGCCGAGCTGAGCATCTTCGCTTGCTATCCTGAAATCGCAACACAATGCAAGTTCAAGGCCTGATCCGAGCGCATACCTCTCAATCATGGCAAGTGTAGGAGATGGAAACCTTTCGAGGAGAGAAAAGGTCCTCTCCCTAAGGTTGTGAAAATTCCTTATCCCCTTTTCATCTAGACTCGCGATCTCTTTAATATCTGCTCCAGATGCAAAGCATCTTCCTTCACCGAAGAGAACCAACCCCTTTAGTGTGTTATCATCAATATATTCACTTAACCCTTGCTCAAGTTCCTTCAGTATTTGTATGTTTATCGCGTTTAGCACAGATGTCCGGTTCAAAGAAACTCTAAGGATATCACCATCCCTCTTAAATAATACCAATGACATGATTTCACTCCAGGTTTCTATTTGCCAAAGATATCACCTCCACCTCTTTGTACGAGCCAAGCACAAAAGACGAAATCACAATATACCGATCCTCGACTTCCTGTCAAGGGGAAAAAAGCCTCAACCACTCCACAGGGCATAACATCCCGCTTCAATCCAATACATTCGTTCTCTTGGATCAGGCCATGAAGAGTTTCTTGAGTCGGCCCTGAGAGGTCAAATACTTCTTGTTTCACTCTAAACTCTGCCCTATTCTTAACCCCCTGCAGGAGCACCATCTTGCTCCGGCTTTTTTTCAAAACGCTAAATTGTTAGAATCTAATAAGTTATGGAGTAGTCACAAAACGATCGTGCGACCTCGAAATCTGAGGCCCTTTCACTAATATCTTAGACAGTATTCAAAAAAAAGCTTGACAAAGCGCAAGGTTATGTACATTATATTGTCCAATAAGATGTCCGACAAGATGTTCCGCAATAAGCGGCTAGCTGCTAAAGGTAGGTTTTCTAACGACTGAAAGTCGAGCATGTGAGCTAAAGGAGCTTATTTTCCACAAACCCTTTTGGAACTTCTCACTCTCAATCGTGATTCCCGCAAAGGCAAGAATCAAGTCAGCTCGAAGGATATGCATGGATTCCCGCCTTCGCGGGAATGACAATGTTATGAATCACAAGGTTGTTTCCACCATCTCCTGATCCTGCCAAACCTCTTCACCTGAAGGACAAGGGTTTTAAACCTGGTGGGTGGAAAAATAGATCGACTGGAGAAATTTGTGTGACTCAAGTCTATCAACTACCAAACATTGGTATAGGGAGGAAATCTGCTATGTATGATGTTCAATTAACAAGTAAGGTAATGTCGTGCCTGAAGGGATTGCCTTCAGATGCCCGAAAGACGTGTGCCAATATCCACAGACTTCTTGCTGAAAACCCTTACAGAGGGCATGCCCTCACAGGACGGTTTAGGGGTTTGAGGCGTTTTAAGGTCGGAAATATACGCCTTGTCTACAAGGTGAACGAGGCTGATCGGATATTAACGACGATTATGATGAAGTATGGGGAAAACATAGGAGAAGATACAAATGAATAGGACTGAGGTACCAAAAAAGTCGCTTATTGAAAGTATCGGAGTCTATATCCCACCAAAGATGGTTTCATCCGAAGAGGTCCTAAAGGGATGCCGGGTAAGGCCTCGTGTTCCCCTTGAAAGGCTGACCGGGATAAGGGTGAGGCCAATGGCTGGTGAACGAGAGTTTGCCATAGATCTGGCTAAGAAGGCAGTGGAGAAATGTCTGGCAAATTCAAAGTTTTGCCCGGAGGATATAGAAATCTTGATATGTGCGAATATTTGCCGATATGATGGGCCAAACTTCAAGATATTCTTTGAACCCAGCACTTCTATAAAACTGAAAAAACACTTTGGATTTAAAAATGCCATTGTATTTGACATCTCAAATGCGTGTGCAGGCATGTTTACCGCCATCATTATAATTGACTCTTACATTAAGTGTGGCATGATAAAAAGGGGTATGGTTGTGAGTGGCGAATATATTACGCACCTTACGAGGAACGCACAAATGGAGATCACCAGAAGCCTTGATCCACAATTTGCCAGCCTAACACTTGGAGATTCTGGTGCAGCGCTAATCCTTGAAGAGTCACCAGACCCCAGCATCGGATTTCATGAAATAGACATCTATTCTGCTGGAAGGTATAGCGGATACTGCATAGCGAAGCCGTCAAAAAAGGAACACGGGGGTGCGGTTATGTTAACCAACTCTATCAAGCTGCACTCAGTAGCTGTTGAACACGGAGTGAGACACTTCTCCTATATAATGAATAAAAACGGGTGGAAAAAAAAGAGAATAAATCATTTCATATTCCATCAGACGGCAAAGACTGCGATCAGGAGTGGCGGAGCAAGGATAAATAGATATACTGGAGAGAATATCTGCTCGCCCGAAAATCTCATAATAAATCTTGCTCATAGAGGAAACACATCGAGCACCACACATTTTGTTGCCCTTTGGGACAACATCATAAATAACAGGATAAATTCTGGTGATAATATCGTTTTTGGGATTCAGGCGTCGGGATTAACCATTGGAACAGCCACATATACCCTGGACGACCTGCCGGACAGGATAAGGAAAAGAGAGAGGCTGGAAAGCGTAGATTCAATTAATCTGTCTGTATCATGGGAACAAGCGAAGCCGCTAGTGCATTCGAGGATATTCTAAGTAATAGAATGCTTGGCTTTGAATGGGGAAATTGGGCTAATTATATTAAGATGAAAGCTCCTTCAGATGGTGTGGTAGTCAGTCGTAATATAAAAGTTGGTGATATGGTTATGCCTGGTATGCTTGCTATAATGATTATAGATATGGAAAGTTTAGAAATTGATGTTTCTATTGGGGAAAGTATGATTTCGAGGGTGAATGTTGGAAAAAAAGTCCTTATAGAAATACCATCAATCCACTTTAAAACACAAGGTATAATTCATGCGATTGTACCAGATGTGAATCCTATGACTCATAAGATTAAAATGCGTATACATTTTGATAAGAAAGATGAAAATATTTTCCCAGGAATGTATGCGAAAATAACCATATAATAAAGCTAGTTGTATATAATTTTGATGTATATCAATAATTAGATGCAATATAACTGCTATACTTTAAAATATAAATATATTTTAAAGGATGATAGTTATGAAAAAGGCTCTATTAATTACAATAATG
>DTYH01000178.1 GCA_012961955.1 Desulfobacterales bacterium
CTCCTCGAACAGTATGGGTTCTTCCTCTAAGGGTACTTCTTCTACAGGCGGTTCTTCTTCCTTCCCTGGAATATCCACTTCCATTCTTAGAGTTTTGTCAACCCTTGCTTCTTCTTCTATACCTTCGGGTGGTCCTTCCATGGATATGGCTTCTTCTTCAGGGGCGCCTTCTTCCAGGGAAACGTCTTCCATCAAGGTCTCACCTTCTTCCTCAGGTTCAGCTATTTCTTCGAGAGACGGTTCTTCGTCTGAGGGTACTTCTTCCAGAAGTGGTTCTTCTTCCTTCTCCTCCCTTAGAGTCTTGTCAATCCCTGATTCCTCTTCCAGCTCCCTCATAATTTGTTCTATCGATATATCTTCTTCTTCAAGAGAGGGTTCTTCCTCTAAGGGTACTTCTTCTACAGGCGGTTCTTCTTCCTTCCCTGGAATATCCACTTCCATTCTTAGAGTTTTGTCAACTTTTGCTTCTTCTTCTATACCTTCAGGTGGTCCTTCTGTGGGAGGGGCTTCTTCAGGAGCTATCTTCAGAGATTCATCCCGTAAAGGCAATTGAGTTTCAGGTTTAAGCTCAGCCTCTTGAGAGAAGACGGGCTTGTAAGCTGTAAATATATGTCCACACTGGGAACAACGTACCTTAGAACCTGTCTCTTTTATCCTGTCTTCGTCGAGGTTGTATCGGGTCTTGCATTGTTCACAGGTTATTATCATGACAATCCCTTTTTTCTTAAGGTTTTATGCAACAGACTTCGGGCATTGTCCGATATCTTTCATCGAAGTCCAGCCCGTAGCCGACCAGAAAGCCTGCCTTTACCTTAAAGCCTTTATAATCAATAGGAATAGATATCTCGCGACGTTCAGTCTTGTCAATAAAAGAGCATATCTTAACCGACTTCGGACCAAAAGATTTTAAATGGTCTAAAAGGAATGAAAGGGTTTTACCCGAATCGATGATGTCTTCAACAATCAGGACATCCTTCCCTTGCAAATCGAGTTCGATATCTTTAGTTATCTTAATAGCTCCAGAAGAGACAGTCCCTGAACCATAACTGGCAAGACGAATAAAGTCGATTTTTACCGATATATTGAGCTGGCGGACCAGATCAGACAAAAAGATAAAACAACCTTTCAACACTCCTATTATTATAAGTTCTTTATCAGCATAATCGGCGGAGATCTGTTGCGCAAGGGCTTTAACCCTATCTGCAATCTCCTGCTTAGAAAAAATAGGGACTATTTCTGGCATTGTTTGATCCTCATTCAAGCTGTTAACCTTCTAATATTTTGAAATAACGTAAAAAAATACAATTGTCAAGGTCAAAAGCATAACCGGACGCGATCAAGAGTGGGAGCAACTTATGGAGTGGGAAAGAGTGGAGGTCTTCCTTTATAGACCAGGACTGCAAAAACCGAAGAAGTCGCCGGAACAACTCTTCAGATCATTACCATTCCGCCTGCTACACTAATGTTTTGGCCGGTAATGTAACCTCCCAGGTCTGAGGCAAGAAAGGCAACCATAAAAGAAATCTCTTCAGGTTCACCAAATCGTCTCAAGGGTACCAACTTTAGGATCTTTTCCAATTTTTGTATGGCCGGCTTGCTCCTTTCGTTTCTGTCTAAAATCTTCTGGATGCCGAGTGAGACACAGTTTGCGGTAATATTGTGTTTGGCAAGTTCAACAGCCAGAGACCGTGTAAGACCTGCCACTGCTGCCTTTGCCGCCCCGTAAACAGACATAAAGGGTGTACCTACCCGTGAAGCCTCTGAAGTAATATGGATGATCCTGCCGAACTTATGCTCTATCATTTCAGGAATAATAGCCTTTGTCCATACAAACAGGTCTTCTACAATATATCTAAACTGCCTCTTCCATTCATCTTTGGTCTGCAAATGGAAAGGTTTAAGGTGTGGAATAAACTCAAGCAGACCAAAATCTGTAACCAACACATCGATTCGTCCCTCCTTCTCCTTAACCTCTTGTATGAACCGATGTATCTCTCCTGGTTTGGAAAAATCGAGAGGATATGTTGCGATCCTCACGCCGAGATATTTCTCCACCTCATCTTCTACGAGTCTCAATATTTCAGGATTAATATCTGTGACATATACAGCCGCTTCTTCAACAAGAAAGGTTTGGGCCAATTCGGCAGGGATACATTTTCCCGAGTGTTGAGAGGCAATAATGACCACCCTCCCCTTTAATCCATTATTTCTCAAAGAAAGAATCGGTTCCTTTTCCATTTCCTATACTTTTGAATTGAACTTCGAAGTAATCTGGGGGAAGTACCGTCTTAAAAGGACTATTCTTATGTTTGATGAATTCGCAAAATGACTTTTTACGAATTTATTTCTGTTAATACCATAAAAAAGAAGCCTTTGCCACCGAAAAACAGAGATCTATGATGCCACTGTGAAAAATTTTTTACGCCACGCCGAAATTTAAAAAGCTTCACCTGAGAAATAATAACCCGGGCGTGTACCTTGGAGGTAACACATAGAGAGATATTTGAATGGTAATGCTGTAAAGGCTCAAAATGGGTTCGGAGACAGGAGTTGATTTAGAAGGAAAGTGCAAAAAGAGATATTTGAAGATTCCCGGGAAGTTGCTACTCAAAGATTCCTTGACTCATTACAAATCTTTTGTTACTACGACACAACGCTGGTGCAGATCACCGGCTCAAGGGCAAAGCAAATAGAAAAGGCTCGATAACTTATTAAAGATAGTCGGTCACATTGGGTGATTCTGATGCAAAAAAACACTGTCTTGATGCTCCTCTTTTCTTCTCTATTCCTGGTTTCATGCGCCGGGGACACTGCCCTGAGGAAAGAACAGGCAAGGATATCGATGATAATGGGTGAGGGATATCTGGCCCAAGGCAAGATTAGACCCGCGTTGCGTGAATTTTTAGAAGCGGAGTCAAAGTTTCCAGATGATTATCGTCTCCAGAACGATCTGGGTTTGGTCTTCCTAGCTTCGGAAAAGTACGATAGGGCTATTGACCATTTCAAAAGGGCCCTTGAACTTAAGCCAGATTTTTCAGATGCATATAACAATATGGGAATTGCATATTTAAGGCTGGAGCAGTGGGATAAGGCTATTGAATGTTTTAAACATGCCCTTGCTAATATACTTTATCCAACGCCCCATATAGCTCTGAACAATCTTGGATGGGTATATTACAAAAAGAAGGATTACACCAAGTCTATCAAGTACTACAAAGAATCCTTACAATCATTTCCCGGTTTTGCCAGGGCCCATCGGGGTCTCGGACTGACATATATGGCAATGGGTAAGTATGAGGATGCAATAGATTCCTTCCGGAAGGCAATAAATTATGCTCCACGTTTTGCTCGAGCCTACTTTGAGCTATCTCAGGCCTATCTTAAGCTCAATAGGATTCTCAAGGCCAAAGAGATGCTCAATAAGGTTATAGAACTTGCCCCAGACACCCCCCTGGCGCGTCAGGCAAGAGAGGTAATGGAGAATATATAGCCGATGGTATTCCCTATGATATCGAAAAGGATTCAAGAAATCACGCCGTTTTTAGTAATGGATGTCATGGAAAGGGCGAAAGAATTGGAAAAGAAGGGGGTTGATATTATCCACCTGGAGGTAGGTGAGCCCGATTTTGATACCCCGGCGTGTATAAAGAACGCTGCTATCCGTGCGTTGGAAAAAGGTTATACCCATTATACACACAGCCTAGGCCTTCTTGAGCTTCGCGAAGCCATTTGTGAATATTACAAAGAGCGTTATAGGGTTGATTTACATCCAGACCAGGTATTGGTTACATCAGGAACTTCTCCAGCTTTACTCATGATATTTTCTGTAATCCTAGAACCAGGGGATAAGGTAATTATATCTGATCCACATTACCCATGTTATCCGAACTTTATCCGTTTTGTTAACGGGGAAGTGGTTACAGTACCTGTGTTTGAAGAGGAAGGATTTCAGTATTGTGTAGAAGAGATCAGGAAAAGGATAGATACCCGAACAAAAGGGATCGTGATCAATTCGCCCTCTAATCCTACCGGGAATCTTCTTTCGCCCGAGCGTATGGCAGCAATTGCTGAGCTGTCTCCATTGGTTATATCTGACGAGATATATCACGGCCTGGTTTATGAAGGCGAGGAACATTCTATCCTGGAATATACTGACCGGGCTTTTGTATTGAACGGATTCTCAAAGCTGTATGCCATGACCGGCTGGCGGCTCGGATATCTGATTGCACCCAAGGAATTTATTCGTTCTCTACAAAAGATTCAGCAGAATTTTTTCATCTCTGCCAATGCCATTGTCCAATGGGCAGGAATCGCTGCTCTGCGTGAGGCGGGGGAGGATGTAAGGCGTATGAAGGAGATCTATGATCAACGTAGACGCTTCATGATCACCCGACTCAAGAAGATAGGGTTTGGCATCTCTGTCGAACCCACAGGCGCATTTTATGTCCTGGCCAATGCCAGGCATATCTTTCACGATTCCTATGCACTTGCCTTCGATATTTTGGAGAAGGCACAAGTAGGGGTAACTCCCGGGATCGATTTTGGTAAGAATGCCGAAGGATATTTGCGCTTTTCATACGCCAACTCTTTAGAACATATAGTCGAGGGGATGGACAGGATTGAACAATACTTGAAAAGTCGTAACATTTTAGCATCTTAAAACAAGATGGTTGCACCAGATTCAAGCTGAAGTCACGATACAGGACACATGATGCAATATGCAGGATACATGATGCACTAGGCGGAAACACGTTGCAAGTAAACCCCGTTAGATTTTACCCCGGGCATTAAAGCCCGTGCTCCCACACGGGGGTTTTCTAACGGGGTAAATATAGTTATCCGTGCAACCCTTCCATGAGGAAAACCAAAAGTAGGGTGGCATTTTATATGCCAGCGAAATTGCTTTTGCCTGGTACTGTATAATTTTATATCTTGCGTCGTGTATCGATAGTTCAGTATTTGGGTTGTATTTTGATGCGCCCTGGTTTGTGTGAAGAGGCTAAAGTCTTACGAAAGGCTTCGCCCCGTTAACGGTCACAATGGGCTTTTTACGAAACCACCAAATGTAGATTGATAATGACAAAGATCAGGAGTTCCAAATTTGTGACCAGTGCGTTCCATCCGTCTCAGTACCCGGAAACGAGTCTGCCAGAAGTCGCATTTGCAGGTCGCTCCAATGTGGGCAAGTCTTCTCTGATAAATACCCTTCTTCGACGTAAAAGTCTGGTAAGGACCAGCTCCAAACCGGGCTGTACTCAAATGATCAATTTTTTTAACGTAAATGATTCCTTATATTTTGTGGATCTACCAGGATATGGATATGCAAAGGTTTCGAAAGGTACCAGGGAAAAATGGGGTGCGATGGTAGAGAAGTATCTTCAGTTCCGGAAAAACCTGAAAGGGGTGGTATTGATCTTAGATATCAGGAGAATGCCCACCGAAGGTGACCTCAATCTTTTAGAGTGGTTCAAGTATTGCAAGATTCCTTGTCTTGTAGTCCTGACTAAAGCTGACAAATTGAGCAGAAGCAAACGGCTCGTCCAGGTCAAAAGGATTTCATACGAACTTGGTATTAATCCAGAAGGGGTGTATGTTTTTTCTGCGAAGACTGGTGATGGTAGGAACGAGGTGTGGAAAGGTATTAGTCGGTTAATATGTAATAAAGAGAAACTATCTTATCAGAAAAGGTGTTGAAAGGCTTTGTTTGCTCTTGACAAAGGAGAAGTATTATGGATATAGATAATTGATTTAGAGCAGATTAGACCTTTCTCTGACGGGGAATCAAATTACCCAATACACTCTTTAAGTACTGGGCCGTTAACTCAGTCGGTAGAGTATCTGC
>DTYH01000179.1 GCA_012961955.1 Desulfobacterales bacterium
CCAGCTACGGTATAAGAGGTGAGGTTCGCCTTCACACCTGTCCCACCCCTCATGACAACCTGTTTCAGGATTTGTGTAACCGTGGTTGCAGTATTTTCCGATACCACTCTCCTAATCTTTTGGGGATTAAACCTCTTGATTATTCGGCCCTGGTTGTCGATTATTGCACTGACAAGTCGTGGTTTCATCATTATTCCCTTGTTGGCAATGGCTGCATAGGCCATGGTCAATTGTATAGGAGAGACAGAGATTCCCTGCCCAAAACAAATAGCACCAGCATCTATTGAAGACCATCGCGTGAAATCCCGTAAAAGACCCTTCGCCTCCCCAGGACAGTCGATCCCTGTCTTTTCTCCAAAGCCAAAACCCTTGAGCGTCCGGTATAGCTTTTCATTACCTACCTTCTGGCCCACTTTTACTGCTCCAATGTTGCTTGAAACTCTTATAATTTCCTGTAAGGAAAGCCAGCCGTGAGGATAGAGATCGTGGATAACATATCTGCCAAGAGGATACCTCCCTTTCTCACAGTAAAACATGGACTCAGGGGTGGAAACGCCTGATTCCAGGGCAGCGATGGCAACAAAGGTTTTCATGGTAGAGCCAGGCTCAAATGTGTCTGAAACCGCCCTGTTTCTCCATGTGGAGGGAGGAAACTCATTATAGATATTAGGGTTAAAAGACGGGTAGTGAGCAATTGCCAGGATTGCACCAGTATCAGGTGCAACTACTATAACGATTCCGGACACAGCTAGGTAAGTCTTGACTGCTTCGGCTAGTGCATCTTCTGCAATATATTGGATGACCTTGTCGAGGTTAAGGATAAGGTTGAACCCATCGGGTGGGTTGAACTCTACGTCTTTAGTCGTAAAGGTACGTCCAAGCGCATCCCTTAGGATTGTCTTAATAGAAGATTTGCCCTTCAGGTACGATTCGTAATAATATTCAAGCCCTTCAAGACCATGTCCGTCTATCCCAGTAAACCCTATGACCTGCGCTGCCAATCCTTTATTGGGATAGTAACGTCTGCTTTCCATAACAAAACCTATTCCAGCGAGGTTTAGCTTTTTGATCTCCTGAACATTCATATAGTTAACGTACCGTTTTATCCATACAAAGGATTTTTGGGAAGAGAGTCTATCTAGAACGACATCCCTGTCCATGTTAAGCACGTGCGCAAGCGCTTCAGACGTTCCCGTTAAATTCTGGACTTTACGAGGATATGCGCAGATGGATGGAACTTTAATGCTAACCGCCAGTTCTCTATGATGACGATCGAAGATAACACCACGCTTCCCTGAACGGGTCAAGGAACACTCGTATTGATCAGCAGCTTTCTTGGCCAGTTGCTCCCCCTGGATGAGCTGAACCTTTACTGCACGAAGACCAAGCCCTGAAAATAGTACTAGGAAGATTACCCCCATCACAAGGATACGAATGCGTACCCATCTAGTAGGAGAATCTTTGTTCATGGTAGCACCACTATCTGATTCGAGTCTGGTATTCTTAGTCCGAGTTGTTTGGTGGCTATCCGTCTAATCCTTTCCGGAGATTTGAGATGAGCCAGTTCAATCCGCAATTTTCTTTGCAGATCGAGCAGCCTTTCCCGCTCTTTTTGCTTTTCTACTATTTCGTATCCAATCTGAATATACTGGATACGACACCATGTGTATAAGAGTGATTCAGCCACCAAGAGGCAAAGGAGAAGAATAGAGATCGGAAGCAAGTTATTTTTTCTATTCTTACTCTTGAAGTCTTTCCTCTTTTTGGTCACAGTCTCTCAGCTACACGAAGCCTGGCACTCCTCGCCATCGGGTTTTTTGAAATCTCCTCAGGGGCTGGTCGTATCGGTTTCCTGGTAATTATCCTTATCTTTGGTTCCTTGTTGCATGTGCAGTAGGGTAAGTGGGGAGGGCACTTGCAACCCTTTTCTAGAGCCCTAAATCGTTGCTTTACAATTCGATCTTCGAGTGAGTGAAAGGAGATGATACAGATCCGACCTTTGGGTAGTAAGTGATCAGCTACATCGTCTAAAAAGATCTCTAACTGTTTTAGTTCCTGATTTACTGCAATCCTAATGGCCTGGAAGGTTCGTGTCGCAGGATGAATCCTTTGCGAACAGGATCCTCGCGGCACAGCAGCGCATACTATTTCTGCCAGCCTGCGACTCGATCTTATGGGCTCCCTGGCTCTGCTTTCCACTATCCTTTTAGCGATTCGTCTCGACCACCTTTCTTCGCCATAACGTTTGATAATAACGGACAATCCCTTTTCTGGCGTTTTGTTCACCAGCTCCTCGGCCGTGATCCCTGAGTTGGGGTTCATGCGCATATCTAGTGGTTCGTCATACTTGAAACTGAACCCTCGACCGCTTTCCTGCAGCTGATAGAGAGACATTCCTAAATCGAGTAGGATTCCGTGGACTCGTGTCTTCCCTTCCTGCAAGAGGATTTTACGTAGATTGACAAAATCCTCGTGAAATATCCGAATCCGTGGCCCGTACTGACGGAGTGCTCTTCTTGCTTCAAGAACAGCTTTGGGATCACGATCGATTCCGATCATGCACCCGTCCGGATGACTAGCTTCCAAGATCGCCCGGGCATGTCCACCACCACCTATTGTGCAATCTACAAATGTCTTTCCAGGGGCACAGCCTAAAAAATGGACAACCTCTCCCACCATAACGGGGATATGAAAGTCCTTCATAGCCTTCTCTACGTTAGAGCCCTAACGCAGCCACCTCATTTCTCATGTCCTCGTTCTTTATGTCCTTACGAAACGCCTCTTCCTC
The DNA here is from genome assembly GCA_012961955.1 of Desulfobacterales bacterium. Classification (GTDB taxonomy): domain Bacteria; phylum Desulfobacterota; class Desulfobacteria; order Desulfobacterales; family DTYH01; genus DTYH01. The sequence continues at coordinate 2,789 of DTYH01000179.1, forward strand.
CTTCTCCCAGTTTTTTTTGGACCATATCTCAAAATGATCAAGCACACCAACCAGGACTATCTCCTTTTCCAGACCAGCATACTGCCTTAGACTTTGTGGAATAAGAATACGTCCCTGCCTGTCGCATAAGCACTCAAATGCTCCTCCGATAAAGAATCGACGAAAACGCCGCATGTTTTCACTTTTGGCAGCCAGGTTAAGGATGCGCTCTTCAAGCTTATCCCATTCTTCAAAGGTATATGCAACAAGTGCCTCATCTATCTTTGAGACCATCAACCCATCTATACTACTCCTCCTGATAACCTCACGAAATCGAGTAGGAATAATAATCCGACCCTTGGAATCGATATTATGGAACGAGTTCCCCCGGAACATGTAATCTTTCCATGTGCTACACTTTAGAGCTACTTTGATCCACTTTACCCCACTCGGTCACATAATATTTAGCCGAAATACAAATGTCAAGGAAAAGAATGTTGATACTCGCTTTATCCTAAACATTCCAGGTTGATGTGGATTACAAAAAGTCAAAGATATAGACCCGGCTTACAGTTGTATTCGGAAGCATATCTCTCATGAGAGGCCAGTATTATACATGGAGTCCTCTGATTTCGTATGGCCGTTACCCAACGGATTATTGTACAAACCGCTATTAGCCATCCTCACAACCTCCTTCGTAATCAGTTCCTTTGCTGGCCGTGTTATTTATTCCAATGTACCTATTGAGATGTAATCGATTAAGGGGGGTGGGGTTCTTATTGAAACGGCTTGGAGGAAAACCTTTAGTTGCTCCGGTGAAAGAGAGTGGACTATAGCCACCAAGGTGGAATCGGTGTGGGATGGTGAAGAAGGCATCAGGCGCAGCTTCCCTCCCGGAATGGTTCCAGACTTTGGGGTTAGTCCCTATGCCTCAGAGAGAAGCAAGACTGGACGCTGGCTTGTCACTTTGTGGCCCGTAAACGTTTACCTGGACGTGCCTCCCCCGTGAACGGTTACATGATTCTAAGGCTGTTGTATCAAGAGGACACGAGACCATGAGGTGATCGGGCAATAACGATTATTTTATGCTATTTGGAAACCATACCTCCTTAACTTCTTAATGAGATTTCGCTTTTCAATCCCAATCTCCTTTGCGGTCCGAGTAATATCATCGTTATTCTTCTTGAGTTTGTGGAGGATATAGGCCCTTTCAAACTCTTTTGTAGCATCCTTCAGGCTATGTAAATTAAAGAGGTCTTTCTTTTGAGGAGACTGGGCATACGGGGCAGGAATGTCTTTTATGTCAATCACATCTGATGGTGTCATGATGACCAAACGTTCTACTAAATTCTTCAGTTCTCTTACGTTCCCTGGCCACGTATACGATTTCAGGGCTTCAATGGCCGCAGGAGTCATGCTTTTTTTGCCAAAGTGGCCTTCACCGGCAAATTCGTTCAAAAAGGTATGAATCAGCAGGTCAATATCTTCTATCCTGTTTCTAAGCGGCGGAACCTCAATAGGAATCACATTCAACCGGTAGTATAGGTCTTCCCTGAAGTTTCCTCTTTCTATCTCCTTTTCCAAGTCTTTATTGGTGGCAGCAATCACGCGTACATCAGTGGTTAATGTCCGCGTACCACCGATCCGCTTAAACTTTTGTTCCTGAAGCACACGGTTGATTTTAGCCTGTGCACTGAGGCTCATATCACCGATCTCATCAAGGAACAAGGTACCGTGATTGGCGATCTCAAACTTGCCCCGCTTTCGGGCATCTGCCCCTGCAAACGCCCCCTTTTCATATCCAAACAGCTCCCTTTCAATCAAATCTTCGGGGGTGGCCGCACAATTTACATCGATCAGGGGTTGTTCGGCTCGATTACTCATGTAATGAATGGTCCGGGCAACCAGCTCTTTTCCTGTTCCGTTCTCACCAGTGATCAATATCCATGCGTCGGTCGGGGCGGCTACTGCAATCTGCTTTCTTAATTCCTGGATAGGGGGGCTATTGCCGGTAAGGCTATGTTTGTCCAGAGTCTTTTTCCGTAAATACCTGTTCTCCTCCTCAAGCCGCCTAAAATTCAGAGCATTGTTGATGGTCAGGATTACCTTTTCAATGGCAAGCGGTTTTTCTATGAAGTCGTAAGCACCGATCTTGGTCGCTTTGACTGCGGTTTCAATAGTACCATGCCCAGATATGATCACCACGGGAAGAAAGGGGTTCTCTTTTTTTATCTCCTTCAGGGTTTCTATTCCATCCATGCCTGGCATCCAGATATCAAGTAGTACTATGTCTGGAGAGTCTTCTGCAATCTTTTTCAATGCCTCGTAGCCATTGGAAGCGGTTATAGTGTCAAACCCCTCATCGGAAAGTATACCACCAAGTGATTGCAGGATGGTGGTCTCGTCATCAACAATCAAGACTGTAGGAAACATAGAGATTCACCTGTACTTCCTTTAGAGATTAACAAAAACAACCCCTGAATGCCGACTTCATCCCTGGAGACCTTAGCTAAGCAGGTAGCTCAATAATAAACTTTGTCCCGCAGGGCTGGTTGTCAAGCACCCTTATATAACCATTATGATCCGAGATGATGTTGCTTACAATAGAAAGACCCAGACCCATACCCGACTTCTTGGTCGAAAAATACGGCTCAAAAAGGCGCACCTTGTCCTCAGGCGTGATCCCTGAGCCTGTATCAGCCACCTCTAGGCGAGCCATCTTGAGAATAGGATCGAAGGTAAGGGAGATAGTAATAGTCCCTTTACCGCGAATGGCCGCGATTGCGTTATCGATAAGATTTATCATCACACGTTTCATCTGTTCCTTATCTAGATTAATAAGTGGTGTGTCTCGGTCCACGTATGTCTCAAAGGTGATATGTGGGTGACCCTCCTTGTAAAGGGCAAGG
>DTYH01000180.1 GCA_012961955.1 Desulfobacterales bacterium
CAGATGGAAAGGTAATATTTTGTGGTCTGTCAGACAAAACCCCGATAGGGGAAACGCAAATGGTTAAAGTAAGTATATTTATGTCAATTTTTAATGTGCATGTAAATCGTATTCCGTATGACGGCTTGGTTACAGATATCCTGTACAGTCCTGGAAGATTCTTTCCTGCCAACACAAGGGAGGCTTCTGAGGTAAACGAATCTAATGCGATTATCCTCACTACGGATGATCAGCAAAAAGTCTGTTTTGTTCAGGTTGCAGGGATTATTGCCCGTCGTATTGTTTGCAAGATTAGTAAAGGTAACCGTGTCAATCGTGGCGATAGGTTCGGGATGATCTGCTTTGGTTCCCGACTGGATGTCTATCTTCCAGTAGAGACAAGGGTTACTGTCTCTACTGGAGATAGGGTAAAGGCTGGAACTTCGATTCTGGGATATTTACAGTGAAAAGAAAGAAGAGGTACGCCAGGAAGAGGAATCACTCAAGGGGGATCTATATTCTTCCTAACCTCTTTACCTCATTAAGCCTTTTTTGTGGATTTTATGCCATCATTGCCGCAATAGATGGCCAGTATGTTAAGGGGGCCATCTCCATCATGATAGCTAGTCTCTTTGATGGCCTCGACGGGAGGATAGCACGGGCCACAAAGACTGTGAGCAGGTTCGGTTTGGAATACGATTCTCTATCTGATCTTGTCTCATTCGGCGTGGCTCCAGGGATATTAGTCTATCTATGGGCGCTTCAGCCCTTTGGTAGATTAGGGTGGCTGGCCTCTTTCCTCTTTTTGGCCTGTGGCGCCCTCAGGTTGGCACGATTCAATACACAGGCAAACATGTCGGGCGGCGAATATTTTCTGGGGCTCCCCATTCCTGCTGCCGCATTTATGATCGCCGCGCTAGTACTCTTTTTTAATCGGCTGGGTCTGATCGACATCGAAAGCGAAAGGCACTCAATTATCTTGATCTCCATGTATGTACTATCTTTCTTGATGGTCAGTACCATTCGATATGGTAGCTTCAAGAAGTCGGAATTCTTTCGAAAGAAGAGCTTCAATTTAACCGTGGCTGTCATATTAGTATTCATAGTTATTGCTTATGAGCCAAGCGTAGTCCTTTTCCTGCTTACATTTATCTACATAGTTTCCGGCCCTCTAAATACACTTCGTTTGCGAAGAAAGGCTCAGGAAATAAAAAAGACTAATGACTTAAATCAGGATTTACCAGAAGAAATAGTTTGATACTCATGTTTCGCACCTGTTTTCCAGCACAAACTCACGTTGTATGCTGATGAGGGGTTAGGAAGAGCAGTGTTAAAAGAAGTGAGAATAACATAGTGTTCTCCTTACATACTGAGTTCTGGCTCCAGAGTTCTTGTTTCGCTCATAACTTTCTAGCCAAAAGCGCTACTTACAATCATATCCGGAAGACCAAGGGTGCGAAGCTTAAGTTTGCGGGTTTCGTAAAAAGTCATTTTGCCAATAGCATTGAGCAATTTCGGGATTCAAAATGAGGCTGGCGTTAAAAATTTCAAACTG
>DTYH01000181.1 GCA_012961955.1 Desulfobacterales bacterium
ACAACATTATCAGTCAATTTCTTCAAAACGTAAATTGTTACGAAGATTTGAGTTTTATTGTTACATTCCATGATTTCTTCCTCTATCTCTTTGATATTGTTGGTATTAATGTGTTCCTTCAAGCCGTTCAAACCTAACTCACATTTTTCAAACGCCTCCCAGAGATCTTAGGCTACCTTAGAACCACATCAACAATCTCCTTCAGGTCATCCACTGTAATAATCTTCAAGTCTTCCTTAACGTCACTGGGAATGTCTTTAATATCTGACTCGTTTTTGGCTGGAAAAACTACTGTCTTTACTCCAGCCCTGTGGGCAGCCAGAACCTTTTCTTTCACTCCACCCACGGGGAGGATCCTGCCGGTCAAGGTCAGTTCCCCTGTTAGGGCCACCTCCCTTCTGCTCGGACGCTTGGTCAACAATGAAATCAGGGCGATAGCGATAGGGAGACCTGCGGAAGGGCCGTCCTTGGCTATAGCACCGGCCGGAACATGAATGTGTATATCGTGATCGCCAAAGAAATCTTCGGGAATATTGAACAGACCGGTGTGACTTCGAACATAAGTCAATGCCGCCTGAGCAGATTCTTTCATTACATCCCCAAGGGAACCGGTCAGAATGAGTCGATTTTTACCCTTCATTTTTGTGACCTCGATGAAGATAATCTCTCCACCGCTCTCCGTCCATGCCAGACCGGTAGCAACACCTATTCTTTCTTTAGCTTCAGCGATTTCAAAATAGAATTTTCTCGGTCCCAATAGTTTCGCTACCACTTCAGGGGTTATTAACCCTGATTTCGCTTTCCCGTTATTCATCAGGATTTCACGGGCTGTTTTTCGGCAGATGGAAGCAATCTGTCTTTGTAAGTTCCTAAGCCCTGCTTCTCTTGTGTATTCCCTGATGATTTTTAAGATTGCCTCAGAGCTAAAAATTGGTGGACAATCAGAAAGCCCGGCTTCGTTGATCTCTCTGGGTATTAGATATTTGAAGGCTATATTCTCCTTTTCCTTTTCTGTATATCCGGACAGGTAGAGGACTTCCAATCGATCCAGAAGAGGTTCAGGGATAAGGTCTATGGTGTTGGCAGTGGCAATAAATATCACACTTGATAGATCAAAAGGAACGTCCAGGTAATGATCAGTAAATTGAGTATTTTGCTCGGGGTCGAGGACTTCTAATAAAGCCGAGGCAGGATCCCCTTTGAAATCCTTTCCAATCTTATCGATCTCGTCCAACATGAAAACAGGATTCCTTGATTCCGCTCGTCGTATCTCCTGGATTATCCTCCCTGGCAAAGCTCCAACATAGCTCCTGCGGTGTCCCCTAATCTCAGCTTCATCCTTCATCCCAGCCAGGGAAATCCGTATGAATCTCCTCTCCAGGCTCCGGGCGATGGACTTTCCAAGGGAGGTCTTACCAGTACCAGGTGGGCCTACGAAGCAGAGAACAGGGCCCCTTGAATCGAGTTGAACCTGTTTTCTAGACAACGCCTTTTTTATGGTTGATCGTACCTCATCTAACTTTAAAGGTTTGGCGAGATAATGGTAAGAGCCTTTTTTTATAGCCTCCACAGCAGTAGGTATCGTGGCATAACCCGTAATCATTATAACTTCGGTTTGGGGAACTACAGCCTTGGCCTTTTCCAAGACCCCCATTCCATTAACCTTTTCCATTTTGAGATCGGTCAGGATAACATCAAACTTGGTAGATTCCAAAAGACTCAGGGCTTCGTGTCCATTAGCAGCGGTAACAACACTATAGCCCTCCTTTACAAGGACATGCTCTAAATTGTCACGAGTCACCTTTTCGTCATCCACCACCAATATCTTATGCTTACGGGATAACTTCAATGTTCTGACAGCTAAATATTCTAAGATCCGGTCTTTAATCTCATACAAACCATAGTGCTCTTCATTAAGAATACTTTCAGCCCTTTTAATGTCAAGATTATCTTCTGTCATCACATTCCAGGGGAGGCTTACCAGATAGTCAATGTAGTTAACGCCAATTGTATATTCTGTGCTAGTAGGATTGGTCTTGGCCAGTCTATTCACCTCTTTAAGGGCTACCTTTTCAACCATGGGGGGCATTTTAGCCTCAAGGACTGCCTCCCGTAATTCTTCTATCTCTGTGAGTTGCTCTTTATCTCTCGTCTTTCTAAACATTCCCATATCATAACCCCATGTTCAATTACCTTACTAGTATAACCTAAGTTGAGCGTTACAAATTTTGATATCATAAACAACCGGATCTAATTTCAACCACTTGTACCGCCTAGTTCTGCTAACCAGAGTAACCCATTGGGTCGCAACTCTCAAATCAAAAAGGCATCAAGATTTGTAATGCTCAATTTAGGATAACCGTATTCATTCTTGACTGCAACTGTTTTTTCCATTACCCACAAACTCCATTTATGAGCCTCGTCCCAAGATCGAAATACCAGAAATACCGACACAAGAAGCGACTATCCTTTTACCGCGATTAGAGATTGATCTAAAC
>DTYH01000182.1 GCA_012961955.1 Desulfobacterales bacterium
CATCCCTTGAGCGGATAGGGCGAATATTTCCTAACATCTCGACCAAGCTATTCCTGAACATATCCCGTGTCTTGGGGATGAGGTTGAAAGCCACAAGCGAACGGTTGGTGGCGAGCAGGACCGGTGCAGCATAAGCGTTTGACTTGCCCAACAAGTACTAGGATACATGATACAGATTATCTGAATGGAGGCCTGTAAAATAGCCCCTCGAAGTAAGAATTTAGCGTCTTGAAAAAGCTGACCTGCGTTCTTTTGGCGTCACACAAATTGAAACGTAGCAGACCATCTAAAAAGTTGACAAAATAACGACTTTGCTACATAATGCCTTATCTTTTGTAACCGTTCGCCAGTATAGATTTCCGATGAATGGTTACAACTTTTTTGGGTTTATTCTTCCGCTCACAAGGTTCAGTACCTTGGCCTTTCAGGTTAACAGGTTTAAGAAAATCAAGGTTGACCGCAAAAATGATTGTCATTCCTGTATGTTGCGCCGTCATTCCCGAGCAGGCGGAAACAACAGTTTATGGTAAAAAGGTTGTACGAAAACTGGTACAAAGCAAAACCGCTTCAGCCAAAATGACGCACTTTCACTCACCGTGAAGTGTACCTACCTTTTGCAGGAAGTGGTCTAAGGGATGGATTTTCGGTTTTTTGGAAAAAAGTGTTTTTCTTTAAATGCTTCAACCCTTTGAAACCTTGTCCGGAAGGTAGGTAGGGTAAGACCCACGCGCCAGAAGGCTATGGCTCATCTAGCTCCTACAAAAAAGGGGGACGCTTCCCTCCGGCGCATAGACCTTACCGAGTCTTGTGTCGACATCAATGGGATACCCCCCAAGTTGTTATCCGATGGTTAAAAGACGTGCCCCCGGCCGATCATAAGTTGGGTAAGGCGAGACAGCTATCAACAAGTAGTATAGGAGGGAGGATTATGTGGCGTAAAACTCTGGTATCAGTACTGGCAGCCATCTTGTTAATCCCAGTAATCTCAAGAGGGTCAGAACTTACTGGCAGAGAGATCATGGAAAAACAGAAGAGACTTCAAAAAACAAAGAGCGAATTTGCGCTTGAGAAAATGATACTGGTTGATAGGAGAAAAAACAAGGAGGTTCGGGAGATAAAACGATACTCAAAGGAGGTTGAAGAGGATGTTAATCGTTTTTTGATTGTATTTCTGAGTCCCCCAAATATTCGAGGAACAGCCCTTTTAACCTGGGAACACAAAGACGCAGAAGAGGATCAATGGCTCTATATGCCGGCCAGAGGAAGGATGCAACGGATCGCCAAGGGCGGCAAGAAGAACTATTTTATGGGTACCGATTTTGCCTACGAAGACCTGAGTCCAGAAGACCTGGATGGACATCAGTACAATCGTTTAGAGGATGAGGTCTTCAAAGATCAGGATTGTTATGTTGTGGAAGCCCTCCCTGCAACCAAGGAGAAGAAACGGAGCAGTGGTTACAGTAAGAGAGTCATGTGGATTAGTAAGGACAAGTTCGTTACGTTAAAGGTAGATTATTACGACAGGAGGGGTAGACTATTAAAAAGGCAGCTCAATCTTGATTTTAGGAATATAGAAGGGACTATATGGCGACCTCAGAAAGTTCTAGTGAATAATTTCAAGAACAAGCATAAGACTTTGTTAGGAACGATTAAACGGGAGATCAATACTGCGATACCGGATCGGATTTTTACCGAGCGGTTTATTCTAAAAGGATTCCATACCAGATAAGTTCAACAGGTGATCACCATGAGCAAGCTAATCCTTTGGTGTCGGGAGCATTCGGTTACAGTTATTGTTTTAACGTTACTGATTTCCATCTTTTTTGGGTATCAA
>DTYH01000183.1 GCA_012961955.1 Desulfobacterales bacterium
CTGTGCGCCGCCCACAAAAGAGTCAGTCAAATTCCAAAAAATCAGATTCTGGTGCGCCCAGCAGGATTTGAACCTGCGACCTACGGATTCGTAGTCCGGCGCTCTTTCCACTGAGCTATGGGCGCTTTTCTATTATCATATAAAATATAGGCAAATTCGTCAAGCTTATTCATAGGCTGTTGTCACTATTACTCCCTATGTAGTTATACCCTGTATTGCAAAGGCTGATTTAAAGTATTGAGGCAAGACCAGAATTGTGTAATAATAATGACATCTATTTTATGAAACTTGCCTTGTCAGAAGCAGAGATTGCTGCTAAAGAAGATGAGGTTCCAGTAGGGGCTGTTCTGGTCTCTGAGGAAGGTAAGGTGCTCGCCCGAGCCCATAACAGAACCATAACGGACTGCGACCCCACAGCACACGCAGAGGTTCTCGTTATACGAGCAGCAACAAAAATTATAAGGAATTATCGTCTTTTAAAAACCGTTCTTTATGTAACTATTGAACCATGTATTATGTGCATGGGGACGATCATATTGGCCCGGATATCGCGGGTTGTCTACGGGGCAGAGGATGCCAGGTGGGGAGCAGCAGGGTCCCTGTATGACCTTTCTAAGGATCGTCGCTTAAACCATACCGTTGAGGTGACAGGAGGCGTGCTACAAGAACGTTGTAGGCAGCTAATACGGGATTTTTTTCGGGCCAGACGTCGATACCATGACCAGTCACGAATCAGATTTCTTACAGGAGTAGATCATGGCCAACATAGTAATCGTGGGAACTCAATGGGGTGATGAAGGTAAAGGGAAAATAGTAGACCTTCTCGCGGAATGGACGGATATGATAGTTCGCTTTCAGGGTGGAAACAATGCTGGACATACCATGGTGGTGAATGGCGAGCAGTTTATCAGCCACCTGATTCCGTCAGGAATACTCCACAAAGATAAGATCTGCCTTATCGGAAACGGGGTGGTAGTAGACCCAAAAGTCCTTATCGAAGAGATTGAGAATTTAAAAAGAAGAGGGGTTTATGTTGGACCCCAGAATCTTTTGATCAGCGAAATCGCCCACATCATTATGCCGTATCATAGAAGTATAGATCATGGACGTGAAAAAATGCGCGGAAACCGTAAACTGGGCACCACTGGTCGCGGGATTGGTCCCTGTTACGAAGATAAGGTTGCCAGACGCGGGATTCGATTCATCGATCTGGTGGATCCAGATGTATTCAGGGAGAAATTATACAGTATATTAGAAGAAAAGGATTTGTATTTAAAGGATTTCCTGCATTGCGAAGGACTGGATGGCGAATCAATTCTGGAGGAATATCTTGCCTATGGTGAAAAACTTAAGCCCCATATAACAAATGTTTCGATAACGGTTAATAAAGCCATAAGAGAAAAAAAGAACATCCTTTTTGAGGGGGCGCAGGGGACTCATTTAGATATCGATCACGGCACATATCCTTTTGTGACTTCTTCCAATACAGTAGCTGGGAATGTGTGCTGCGGCTCCGGAATCGGTCCTACCTATATTGACGGAATTATAGGAATTGTTAAGGCGTACACCACTCGTGTTGGACGCGGTCCATTTCCTACCGAGCTTTTTGATGACATCGGCGATACGATTCAACAAAGGGGGGCAGAATTTGGGGCAACAACAGGACGAAAGAGGAGATGCGGGTGGCTCGATGCAGTGATGCTTAAAAACGCATCGCAGATAAATGGCCTAACAGGGCTCGCTATAACGAAACTCGATGTCCTAACCGGTATTGATACTTTAAAGATATGTACAGCGTATAGGTACAAAAACTCCAAAATCACCGATTTTCCAAATTCTCTAAAGGTTCTTCAAGATTGTGAACCCATCTATGAAACCCTCCCAGGATGGTCTGAAGAGATTAGATTTGTCAAGCAACTGGAGGATTTGCCCGAAAATACAAAGAGATACCTCAGGCGGATCGAGGAGTTTGTGGAAATCCCCATCCAGATTGTTTCGGTAGGACCTCAAAGAAATGAAACTATTATAGTTAAAAATCCACTCGATTAATTCCCTGGGTTCCGTACCTGTTACAGGATTGACGGATCAAAAGAATCGGTTGGGTACAAATCCAACTCTACATTCATACCTTCTTAACCTTCACACGGAAATGCGAAATACCCGAGCTAGCTCGCTTTGCTCACAACTGGAATGGTGGGATATTGGAATCATCGGTTTAAAGGAACCGAAATAGTTTTTCCGGCATTGCATGAGTACCGCAACAATAGAATACCGTTAAAAGTACTCTGATTTCAGTATGTTGCAGAATTTCCGAGACGTCAATATAAAAACCGATTGACAATCTCACGTCTGTAACATAAAAAAGTAAGGTGTTAGAACGCTCACAAAAAATATTGTAAGTCGGGACGTGGCTCAGTCTGGTAGAGCACAGC
>DTYH01000184.1 GCA_012961955.1 Desulfobacterales bacterium
CGATTCTTTTCCATTGTGGGGGCCTTGACCTCTATGCCTGGCCTCCATTAGAAACCGCGCCATTGGTCAATACCACTATATCTTGTATGACCCACGGAAGACTGTGAAGGACCTAATTTAACGCGGTAAAGAAAGGCTTCATCCCGTGATCAGTTATTCACAATTATTCATATACGATTACTAACATTAGGGGGATAGAGAGTTCTTAAAAATGTTAAATACCATATTAGGATTTTTCTCCACTGATCTTGCGATCGATCTGGGTACAGCTAATACCCTTGTTTACGTGAAGGGTAAAGGTATTGTTTTGAGAGAGCCGTCTGTTGTGGCGGTTCGGACAGATAATAGAAGGAAGAATAGGGTGCTAGCAGTAGGATCAGAGGCAAAGCGTATGCTGGGCCGAACCCCGGGAAACATTGTTGCAATTCGTCCCATGAAGGACGGAGTGATTGCTGATTTTGAGGTAACCGAGGCTATGTTAAGACATTTCATACGCAAGGTTCATAACCGTAGAAGTCTGATTAGACCAAGAATCATCGTTTGTATACCATCTGGAATAACGCAGGTGGAAAAACGGGCTGTAAAGGAGTCAGCAGAATCAGCAGGGGCTCGGGAGGTTTTTTTGATCGAGGAACCAATGGCTGCTGCGATAGGGGCGGGATTGCCTATTACTGAGCCTATATGCAATATGATTGTGGATATAGGTGGTGGAACAACAGAGGTGGCAGTCATTTCTCTTGCGGGGATCGTTTTTTGTCGCTCCATTCGAGTAGGGGGTGACAAGATGGATGCAGCCATTATCCAGCACATCAAACGCAAATACAATCTACTGATCGGTGAACGAACAGCAGAGATTATCAAGACCACGATTGGTAACGCCTATCCTGATTTGGAAAACATTGAATCCATTGAGGTGAAGGGTAGGGACCTGGTATCCGGGATTCCTAAGATATTAGAAATAGATTCCGAGGAGGTACGTGTTGCCATCTCTGAGCAGGTAGAGTCGATTGTGGAGACAGTGAAGATTGCCTTGGAGCAGACACCTCCAGAATTGGCGTCAGACATCGTGGATAGGGGGATTGTTATGACTGGCGGTGGAGCGTTGCTTAAGAATCTGGATAGGTTAATTAGAGAAACAACTTCGATTCCTGTAACCGTGACCGAAGATCCCCTTTCCACAGTGGTTCTAGGGTCAGGAAAGGCACTGGATAATATTTCAATCCTAAGAGAAGTTATGATTTCTTGACAAGGTAGGAAATATATCATGAATTGGCACCTTTTTGTGACAATAAAGACTTAAAACGTCATAAAGCCGAGTTAATGTTTCCCCAAAAACTACTTGCCGTTTTGTCACTGGTTGCTATTGTCTTCGCCAACGTCGTACTCATTTCAATAAGCGCCAAATTCCACCACAATTTCAACCCACTCGAAAGGATGGTATTCTTCTGTATTTCCCCCTTCCAGGAGGGGGTGGCACGCACCCAACACTTTTTTAGGGATATATGGAAGCATTATTTTTGTTTGGTCTCTGTTAGTGAAGAGAACGATCTTCTTAAGAAGAGGATCGAAGAATTGAAATATCTTAATAGTAGATACCTGGAATCTGAACTAGCCAATCGTCGTCTGAGAAAAATCCTTAATTTCAAGCCACATATTTCCTTTCCAATAGTATGTGCAGAGGTGATTGGGGTAGACCCTTCACCCTGGTCTAAAACCGTGGTAATCAACAAGGGTGATGCGGACGGGGTAAAAAAGGGGATGCCTGTTGTTGTGCCAGAAGGAATTATAGGGCATGTGATTACTGTTGGACATGGATATGCCAAGGTATTGCTTATTGTTGACCAGAACAGCGCTGTGGATGCCCTCGTCCAACGCACCCGAGTGAGGGGCATCATAAAAGGTGAGGGGAATTCCACCTGCACGTTCCGATATGCTCTGAGCAAAGAAGATATATTGATCGGAGATACGGTAATCTCTTCTGGCGTAGACGGCATCTTTCCCAAAGGTTTGCGTGTGGGTTCTGTCAGGAAGGTTGAAAAGGATCCCTCCGAAATCTTCCAGACGGTAATGGTTGATCCCTTTGTGGATTTTTCAAGATTGGAAGAGGTGATGGTTATTCAAAAAGAATCTCATTTTTAGTCATCCACTTTGGGTAATGAATTATAATAGTTTGATTGTTTCGCAAAATGGACTTTCTTAAGGCCATTAAGGTCTCAAATGAGTCATATTTTTTCCAGAAAAGCGTTTGTGAAAAGACGGTTCGTTGTATATTGGGGTGCGAAACTTGAGGAAGATTTTTTTCACGGAGCTACGGTGTGATTTTTTGATAACTCTGAGGACCTGTACAGAGAACTGTACAGAGAAAAAAATATGGTTTTTACTACCTACCTGTTTATTGGAATAGCCTTTGTGGTGGCACAGACCACGTTTATCAGGCTTTTGCCCTTTTCAAACATCATCTTCGACCTTATGATTCCATATGTTCTTTTTCTTGGTATGTACAGGCCAGGAGGGATGAGTATAGTACTCGTTATGGTCAACGGCTCTATCATGGACATATTTTCAGGAGGAGTATTTGGAATCTATCTATCCATATATTTGTGGATCTATTTTCTGACTAAAAAAGCCCACAAATACGTTATGGTTAGGGAGATTGCGTCACAATCCCTTATGGTTGCTCTCTCCGTGTTTGGTGAGAATATAGTCTTATGGTTCATTCATGTGATAGGGAGTAAGTATCATGGCTTGATCTATCAGGATGTTGGTCGTATTTTGATCATGACTCTTTTAGGAGGCCTGTTGGGACCTTTGATCTTGTTATTCCTGAGGTGTGTCGATAGAAGTATGGTTATACGGAGATCAAAGCTCATTGAACGGGATGTATAGCTAGGCTCTGACGTATGGTTGATTATTTCCGTCTAGACATTATGGATTGGTACAAGAGACGGCTGATCACAACTATATGCCTGGTTTTTGCCTTTTTCCTGCTCCTTTTTGGGCGCTTGTACTATTTGCAGATCATAAAGGGCGATGAATTACGCCAGCTGTCAGAAAATAATCGTGTTAGACTCCAAAGTATATTGCCGATGCGAGGTTTGATCTTTGATCGCCACGGCGCATTGATGGTAGACAATCGGCCTTCGTTCAACCTCGCGATCCTCTTAAAGGATACGGAAAACCCAGAAGTGACAGTAAAGAGGGCAGCCGAGTTATTAGATATTTCACCAGAGTATTTTCTGGAAAGGCTTAAACAATCAAAAGAGGTTTCGCCTTACAGACCATTTGTTCTAAAACGCGATATCAATCGTGATGAACTGGGCCTAATAGAGGCACATAGGCTTGAGTTACCTGGGATCTTCATAGTCGTAGAGCCCAGAAGGTTTTATATAGAAGAAGGGGTGGCATGTCACCTGATTGGATATCTGAGCGAGATCAGTAAGAGAGAACTTGAAAGTGGTCAGTACCCGAACAATAGATTAGGAGATCTCATCGGAAAATTCGGGATAGAAAGGGCGTATGAGTCTTTTCTCCATGGTAAATGTGGAAGTAGATACGTGGAGGTAAACTCCCGTGGTCAGGTAATAAAGGTCTTGAAGACTGTAAAGGCTGTTCCAGGAGATAACATCTACCTTACTATTGATCTGGAATTGCAACACAAAGCCGAAGAACTTATGAGAGGCAGGGTAGGGGCGGTTGTGGCGATGGATCCAAAAAGTGGAGAAGTACTGGCCATGGTGAGCAGCCCGGGTTTTGATCAGAATGCCTTCATAGACGGGATGAGCTATAAAGATTGGGATAAACTGGTTACAAACCCCTTCCGACCTTTAGAGAATAAGGCTATTCAAGGTCAGTATCCACCTGGTTCAATCTTTAAGATCATTACTGCTATGGCCGCCCTGGAGGAGGGTGTGATAGATAGAAGGACGAAACTTTTCTGCCCTGGTTATTATATATACGGTACCAGAAGGTTTCGCTGCTGGAAGGATGGGGGGCACGGGAATTTGAATGTGGTAGAGGCCTTGGCCAAGTCGTGCGATGTATTTTTCTATCAGTTAGGAGAGCGATTGGGCGTAGATGTTTTGGCTCGGTATGCCAAGCTATGTGGCCTTGGGGCAAGGACAGGAATAGATTTGGATAATGAGGCCAAGGGATTAGTTCCTACGTCAGAATGGAAATTAAGAGAAAAGGGTGTGTCATGGCAGGGTGGCGAAACCTTGTCTGTGGCAGTAGGCCAAAGTTTTAACTTAGTAACCCCTATTCAGATGGTATCATTGATCGGGGCAGTAGCCAACGGGGGTATACGTTACAGGCCGCTAACAGTTAAGAGGATCGAGTCATCAAACGGCCATCTGGTAAAGGCAGAGAGACCTGAACCGATGGGCAGGCTTCCTGTATCTCAGACCACGCTTCAAATTATTCGTGAAGGCCTCTTGAAGGCCGTGAATACGAGGGAAGGTACAGGATGGGTTTCACAGATACCTGGTTTAAAGGTGGCTGGGAAGACAGGTACAGCCCAAGTGGTCACCATCAAACGCAAAAATGTGGAAGATGAGAGTGAAGCTATTCTTCACCAGTTTCGTGACCACGCATGGTTTATAGCTTTTGCCCCTTCTGAAGACCCTAAGATTGCTGTTGCTGTATTGATAGAACATGGTGGTTATGGAGGGGAGGCAGCAGCTCCGGTTGCCAAAGAGTTGATCGAGAGTTACTTAAAGGACGGAGTTTGAATACTGGTGGGTTAGAAAGGGGTTTTGTCAACTCGTTTAATAAGCACCGCCCCATTGAGTACTACCGATGAGTCATGTTTGATAGGAGATTGATTAAACACTTTGATTGGATCTTACTTATAATTGCGCTTACAATTGCGGTTATAGGTATTCTGAATATTTATAGCGCGACCACGGCCAATCCACTTTATACAAAAAACCATTTATGGCTGAAGCAGTTGTACTGGCTAATCATTGGAAGCGCGGTGATGTGCTTTGTTTTTTTGTTTGACTACCGCTTATTGGAGAGGTGGGCCTTTTTCATCTATGGCTTTTCCATGATCATGTTGATTGCTGTTCTATTTTGGGGTAAAGCGGTCTGTGGTTCAAAGCGATGGCTTGTGTTAGGCCCTGTTTCTTTTCAACCTTCAGAGGTTGTTAAGATTGCAATAATCATTGTGTTGGCGAGGTATTTTTCTGGTTATTCAGAACAGGCGGGTTTTGGCTTTAGAGAGATACGCCAACCTTCGATACTTACGTTGATTCCATTTGCCTTGCTCGTAGAGGAACCTGATCTGGGTACAGCTGTTCTAATCTTGCTCATAGCAGGCTCCATAGCACTTTTCTGCAAGATAAAAACTAGGTTAGTATTGTCCTTGGTTTTACTGGGAATAATAAGCTTTCCTGTCCAGTGGGCTTTTCTGAAGGGTTATCAAAGACAACGAATTCTGACATTTATTAATCCTGAAGAGGACCCTTTAGGCAATGGATACCATACCATCCAGTCCATAATTGCAGTAGGTTCGGGTAAGGTGTTCGGGAAGGGGTACTTAAAAGGGACTCAGAATTATCTGGCGTTTCTGCCTGAACAACATACCGATTTTATATTTTCGGTACTTGCCGAAGAATGGGGTTTTGTAGGGTCTTCTGTGGTGATTTTTCTCTTTCTCGCGTTGGTAGTCAGGGGCCTAAAGATTGCCATACGTTCCCGAGAACCATTTGGCACTATCTTGGCATTTGGAATTTCAATTATGATCTTCTGGCAGATATTTATCAATGTTGGCATGGCCATGGGGATTCTACCAGTAGTGGGCGTTCCCCTTCCATTGATCAGTTACGGGGGTTCATCGGTTATCATGGTAATGGGAGGAATTGGTATACTCATGAATGTTAGTATGAGACGATTTATGTTTCAGGAATGATAATGGATATGGAA
This sequence comes from Desulfobacterales bacterium, assembly GCA_012961955.1. Lineage (GTDB taxonomy): Bacteria > Desulfobacterota > Desulfobacteria > Desulfobacterales > DTYH01 > DTYH01. The sequence continues at coordinate 5,923 of DTYH01000184.1, forward strand.
TATTAGGGAGATCTATGATGAAGAAGAAAAAGATATTTCATACATTCTTAGGTCCAGAAACTAGGTTTGAAGGTTCACTCAATTTTGACGGGATAGCACGTTTGGAAGGACAATTCACAGGAAAGATTGAGAGCAGGTCTGGGTCCGTAATTGTGGGTGAATCCGCGGTTATTGAGGGTGAGATTGCAGCAGATACGGTCGTCATTAGTGGAAAAGTTCGCGGCAAGGTTAGCGCTCTAACCCGTGTTGAGATCCACGTTCCCGGGCAGGTTTTAGGCGATATACGATCACCCATGGTGGTAATTGACGACGGGGGTGTATTCTTTGGGAAGTGTATCATGAAGACGGATGAAATCTCTGAAGAAGTTTCGTCAGGGAAGACTATAAATTTGATTGAACGACATATCCAGCAAGGCCTTAAAGAAAAAAAGGAAAAAAACCTTTGACAACTTATTTTTCTTAATGTTATAAAGCTCCTCTACCATTTTTGGTGAATAGATAGACAAGATATATCTATAAACTTATAGGGATTAAAAGGACGACTATGAATCAATAAATCATCAGGAGTGAGTAGTTATGATCAGTGTTGATTTGTCTTTATTTATTCAGATAATTAATTTTCTCTTCTTGATATGGGCATTAAATGTTATCGTATATCGACCTATTCGTCAGGTGCTGATCGAAAGAAAAGGCAGGATCGAGGGGTATAGGGAGATTATTGGGGATATAAATGACAAGATCAAAGAAATGGAGGAAGAGTTTATATACAAAACGAATGAGGCAAAGGCAAAGGGTCTGAAGGAAAAAGAGGCCCTGAAGGACGCTGGTTATTTAGAGGAGAAGTCAATACTCGAAGAGGTAAATAGGAAAAACCAAGCAGAGATGGAATCTGCTCGTACACAGATTTCAGAAGATATAGAATCTGCCAGAAAGAGATTGCAGAAAGAGGTAGAGATCTTTTCTGCATCGATAGTGAAGAAAATATTGGGGAGGTCTGTCTGATGAATCTATTTAGGCGCTTAAGGAGAGAGCCTTACCTGGTTGGGCTGACCGCGATACTTCTGGCTTTTTTGA
>DTYH01000185.1 GCA_012961955.1 Desulfobacterales bacterium
GCTGGTATAATCGGTCTAACTAAATCCCTGGCATGGGAGCTTGGCCGCTACAATATAAATGTCAATGCCATCGCCCCGGGGATAATAGCTACTGAGTTGATAAAGTCCCATCCGAAATTTGAAATGATCAAGGAAAGGCAGTTGGCTAATATGCCTATAAAAAGGATTGGACAACCAATAGATGTCGCCAATACGATCCTCTTTCTGGTCTCGGATGAATCGAGTTTTATTACAGGCGAATTGATTCATGTGAGTGGCGGCAGATTTGGTTAAGGTGCTAAAAAGCAGGAAAGGATTTTCTGGATCGTGTAAGTCTCGTTAGAATTTCATCCCGTTAAATATGGTTCCCCTCGGGAAATTTAACGGGGTCAAAATCAGGTATAGTATAACGATTTTGACCGTGTGCTTACATGCGGGGCTTTTCTAACAGGGTAACTGACAAGATAATGTTATCTCAAAAAGGTCTCAGAAGTTAATCATGGTTTCCCAAAAGACTCTTTGTGAAGCCATCTTATGTCAGCACGTATCATATAAAGGAGGAATCTATGGAGATTAAGAAAGTGTGTGTGCTTGGTGCAGGTATCATGGGATCGGGTATTACCCAGGTGTTGGCAGAAAACGGTCTTGACGTAAGTATGAGAGATATCGAAGATGGCCTTGTAGAAAAGGGGTTGGCTGCTATCAAGAAGAATCTGGACCGCGCTGTGTCGAAGGGTAAGATGAAGTCTGACGCAGCAGAAGGTGTCATAAGCCGTATAAAGGGGACGGTCGATCTGAAAGAAGCAGCTGGTGATGCTGACCTCGTGATCGAGGCAATTGTCGAAGTGATGGAACTTAAGAAACAGGTCTTTAAGGAACTGGACGTCATATGTAAGCCTGAAGCCATCTTGGCTTCCAATACCTCGGGCCTTTCCATTACCGAGATGGCGTCAGTAACTAAGCGTCCTGAAAAGATAATAGGCATGCACTTCTTCAATCCCGTTCCTGTGATGAAATTAGTGGAACTGATCCGGGGGTTTGTCACCTCGGATGAGACCTTTGCTACCTGCAAGGCGTTCATCGAGAAGATAGGTAAGACCCCTGTTGAGGTGTCAGAGGCGCCTGGATTTGCCGTCAATCGGATCTTGTGTCCCATGATCAACGAAGCCATCTTTGTTTATGCTGAGGGGATCGCTTCAGCCGAAGACGTTGATCGGGCAATGGTTCTGGGGGCAAATCATCCAATCGGGCCACTAGCACTGGCCGACTTGATAGGTCTCGATACGGTTCTTCTGATCTTGGAAGGGCTTCATAAGGAGCTGGGTGATGACAAATACCGTCCTGCGCCACTCCTTCGAAAAATGGTTCGGGCTGGATACCTTGGGCGCAAGAGCGGAAAGGGCTTTTACGATTACAAAAGCTGATTAGATCAAATTGCAGTCCACAGCAACACTTTTGGCGTTCAAGAGTATTGTATTCAGGCAGGCAAAGATACAGGACGCATGATTCGTGATACATTTGGCAGGAAGATAATGCACATGACTGACCCTGCCTCATATATCCTGTATCGTACGCTCAGATAGAGTTTGATGCAGTCGGTTTGCTTCAAAATGCTGAAACATTATGCTGTAACAACTAGTAGAAAGGGCGGGACATAGTAGAAAAGACGGCTAAACCGAAAAAAAATGTCGATGTCAAATACGAAACAGGAACTTCTTGAGACATACAATGAGGTTTTAAAACAACTGCAGGAGAAGAAGGAAGCTGAACTCAGGGCTGAGAAGGGACTGCAGGAGAAGAAGGAAAAAGAGTTGTCGACGTAGCAGAGTCCATCCCGTCTGAAACGATTGCAAAAGAGATCAGCAACCGCAAGATAGAAACTGGGAAGATGCTGAGTCAGATATTGGATAGGCTTGAAGAAGAAGTCAACAAATTCAAAAGCATTACGAAGGCTATTGAGATAAAAGAGAAGGATCTCCAGGAGCTTTACGGGATTGAAAAATCGGTATCAACCCTTGCAGGGCTGGTGGAGACCCAGAACCAGAAACGACGGGAATTTGAATCGGAAATGGCGCTTAGAGAACGGGAAGTGAAAGAAGAGATATAGAAGACTCGGGCCGAATGGGAAAGGGAGAAGAAGGAACACGAGGCGGAAGTCAAGGAATGGGAGGCCCAGGAAAAGAAAAAGCGCGAAAGGGATAAAGAAGGGTTTGCATACGCCTTTAAGCGAGAACAACAGTTAACAAAGGACAAGTTTGAGGATGAAAAGGCAAGAACGGAGAAGGAAATTCGGCTCAAGAGAGAGCAGATGGAAGAAGAATTGGAGGAGAGAAAATGAGCAGTTGCGGAAAGAGAAAAGGAATTAGCGGAATTGCAAAAAAGGTTGACACATTCCCCAAAGAGATTGAGACATGAGTTAATAAGACGATCAAGGAACCAACAGAAAGAATAAATCTGGCAGCCAAGAATAGAGAGGAATTGCTGAAGAGAGAGTTCGACAGGGAACGTAACGTCCTGATCACACGAATCGACTCTCTTGAAAAGATGGTCAAACAACAAAATGAACAGATTGCCAAGCTCTCACGGCAATTAGAAATGGCCTATCAAAAGGTTGAGGACATTCCCGTCAAGGCCATCGAAGGAAAACAACCACAGGCCAGATAGTCGATTTAATCCGTGGCCAGTGACGGTCAACCGACCACTGACACATCTGAGTCTTTTTTTATCTCAGCACAGCAATCGACGACCAATACGCCCCCAGTAAAACCACTGAGAACAAGAATCCCAATAGAACATTTACAACAACACCGGAACCGAACGCTAGCCACGGTTCCCTTCCAGTAGCTGTTAGCTCCCTAAACCTTGTTGTCAAACCGATACTGAAAAACGTAAATATAAAGGTCCAGGTTCTCATGGTTTTAATAGGTGATATTAGTAAAGGCTTCATCTTGTCCAAATAAACATCCAGAGGGACAGTAGCAGTAAATACGGTCATTATAGCTGAGGCCAAAAAGAAACCAAGCACGAACTTTGGGAATCTCCACCAGACTTCTAACATGCTCGGCTTTGCACCAGTCTCTGACACTTCCCACCTTGTAACCGCTATAATAGACATGATAAAAGCCCAAAGCCCAATCCACATATCTCTCCCTATTACCTTCAAGAGAGTAAACGCCCATATGGCTATGTCAGCACCAAAACCATGCGCTTGTTGATACATCAAACCATACTGGGCAGCCGCTGCAAAACCAGCTGCATCTGCAAACTCTGATGTTCCTATCCATGCTCCTACAATGCCTGGGTGGAGGTCAAAGATCTTCCCAACTATCGGCAAGAAGAATATCATGATTATCGCGGCTACCACAACACATGTGATACCCATAGCCACATGCTCCTTCTTGGCCTTAACCGCTGCTGCCATGGCGATTGAGGCCGAAACCCCACAGACAGCTCCGCCGGCTCCCAGGACCGCTCCGAACCTTTGATCCATATCCAGAAATTTGGTTGCTACCATATATATAGTAAGAAATGTGGCAACGGCTATTACGGTTGCTTGAAAAAAAGCGACCGGTCCTGCATATATTATCAGCGTGAAAGGCAAGGTGGCTCCCAAAAGGACAATTCCAGTCTTGATGTAATATTCTACCCTAAAACCTGTATCCATCCATTTGGGTAGCCTTATAAAGTTTCCGATGATTAACCCTATTATTAAGGCCAGAAGGGGCGCCTCCAGATTATAACGACCCGCCACCTCATTTGAGGACAGTACGGCGATAACAACAGAGGCGATGTAGACAAAGAGAAACGAAGGGGCAAATTCCCTTATCTTAAAACCCAATATGCTACTGCTAAAAACAAATACCACTAACCAGAATCCAAAATTGAGAAGATACCTTCCTGTATTTGTTGCAAAGTGATTCAGGATCTCACCAGGGTTGGACCATTCCCCTGGATATACGGCTAACGGTTTTAGGGTCGACCCTGAATAGTAGGCAACTGAGGCAATTATTATTACCAAGAATGCAAGCCAAACAGCCCACCAGTCTTCTGTCTTCCAAAGACTCTTCCAACCTCTAATTGTCTCAACCATCTCTTTTCCCTCCATCTATGATGTTAAGAAATAAAAAAGATAAGCCAATGTGCTAGCTAATGTTGATGCTTTCGTAAAAAACCATTTTACGAGACCCTCAAATATTTAAAGAGCCAATCGGTATATTTGTAACTGTCTCACGCAACGGGTACCTCCAGGACCTTCTCTTTTAGTTGCTTTATCCTGTCCCTTATCTCGGCAGCCTTTTCAAAGGCAAGTTCTTCTGCTGCCTTTTTCATCTCCGCTTCAAGAGACTTGATCAAGGAGACTACCTCCTCAGGTGAGGCGTAGGAAGGAATCGGTTCAGCAACAGTAGGCACTGTTACATAGTCCGACTCATACACAGACGTCAGGACATAGTCAATATTCTTTTGAATTGTCGTGGGGGTAATCTTA
>DTYH01000186.1 GCA_012961955.1 Desulfobacterales bacterium
GCGAGACACTTTGTGGATTTTTGTCGTAGGTTTGGGAATAGTGGAGGGTTAAGAGTGAAAAATGAAAAGTGAAGGAATTGGTCCATGTTAATTCCTCACCTTTCATACTTAATAGGAGCGGCATCCAGCCCCGACCGAATAGTGGCCTTTCAAAGAGCTAAACACTTAGGAAGTTTTTGTAACGATACAAAGGGAATATATCGGAGGATCTGATGAGTCATATCAAGGCAGTATTCGATCCCGGAGAAATAGAGAAGTGTTCCCTTGAGATCATTGATAACGAGGTGGCTGAGCCGAGACCTTTTACAGGTCGAAAGTGGCGGGTGGTCCGCAGGATGATCCATACAACAGCCGACTTTGAGCTGCTATCGTTGGTCTCCTTTCACCCTGAAGCTATCCGCTCTGGTATTGAAGCGCTGAAAGTGGGCTGTCTCATCCTAACCGATACAGAGATGGCCCGTATGGGAATCACCTTTAAACGTATGGAGCGTTTAGGATGTGAAGTCAGATGTTATATAAACGATCCTCTCGTTCACGAGAAGGCCTCTGACGAGAATAGGACCAGGGCGGCTGCGGCTGTAGATCATGCGGGTTTCCGGCTCAATGGGAGCATTTGCGTGATAGGGAATGCCCCTACAGCCCTGATAAGACTCTTGGAGATAATCAAAGAGAATGATAGGTATAAGCCCTCACTGATAGTGGGTATGCCTGTGGGGTTTGTAAACGCTCCTGAGTCTAAGCATCTGCTGCTTTCGCAGAACCAGGTACCGTTTATTACGGTTCGGGGCCGAAAAGGGGGGTCGGCCCTTGCTGCCTCGGTTGTAAACGAACTGGCTGAGATGGCCCTGGAAGAGAAGGGGGAATGCCTGACCAATGTCTAAGGGAAGACTTCGTCACGGTTTTACAACAGGCTCTGCAGCAGCCGCAGGGGCCAAGGCTGGCATCCTTTTCTTGGCAGGCTACAACTCGTTAGAAGAGATAGAGATTCCGCTCCCTGGTGGTGGAAGACTTACTATACCGATTGCAGACGCTGAACCTGTTGAAGGAGGCTGTTCTGTTACAATCATCAAGGACGGAGGGGATGATCCTGACATCACCCACAAGGCAAGAATCAGGAGCATAGTTCGTCTATTGCCAGAAGGTGAACATGGCTACGTCAGTATCAAGGGAGGAAAAGGTGTGGGAATGGTTACCCGGCCAGGACTTCCTGTGCCCGTGGGAGAGCCGGCCATAAACCCTGTACCGCGCCAGCAGATAAGGGAGGCGGTTCTGGAAGGATTAGATAGAGCATGCCTTAAAGGTTCTGTATCTGTGACCATTGAGGTGGTTAACGGGGAAAAGATCGCAAAAAAGACCCTCAACCCCAGGTTGGGTATTGTTGGAGGCATATCCATCCTTGGTTCAAGGGGAACGGTTAGGCCGTTTTCCAACAAAGCATACATGGATACTATTGCCATATCCATGGATGTTGTTAAGGCTGGAGGTCTGCGAAGGATCGCACTTTCTACCGGCGGAACGAGCGAAATGTTCTTGAAAAGGTTGCTTCCAGGACTCCCTGAGGTATGTTTCATCCAGGCGGGAGATTTTTTCTCGTTCTCGCTGAACGAGGCAGTTAAAAGGGATTTTCAGGATATTCATTACGCGTGTTTTTTCGGAAAGCTGATAAAGATGGCCCAGGGTCATCCGTACACACACGCAAGGAAGTGCCGTATAGATTTTGGTTTGCTTGCTTCCTGGTGTCTATCCCTTGGTATGGGTGAGGAGAAAGCCCTCCGCGTGGCAAAAGCCAATACTGGTCGTGAAGCCCTTGGTGTCATAATCGAAGATACCTTTGGAAAAGAGATCCTCTACTACACAATGAAAAAGGTGATTAATTCGGCACGTAGGTTTTCTGGGTTTTATCCTGACTTAACTTTCTATCTATTTGACTTTGACGGAGAACTCCTTGCCACCCATAGAGATCCCGGAAAGAGTGAAGAGTGACGGTCTGGTAAAAAGTTGTCTTGCTCTCTTCGCGAGCAAGTTTGGGATTCAGAATTTGCCGGGCTGAGTTTCAAAAACTCCGGCTTGCGCCCTCAAAGAGTTTGAAATTTTAAACCCAGGCTCATTCTGAATCTTCTTCCAAAAATTCCTCAATATCGTTCGTGAGATAGTTTTTTACGAAGCCGTCAAGAGTGAAGAGTTAAGAGCAAGAAGTTAGTCTCGTTAGTTACCAGATCAGCAAAGATTGGAGAACAGTAGATGCGTCCGGTACATGTGGTAGGATTGGGCGTTGATTACAAGAA
>DTYH01000187.1 GCA_012961955.1 Desulfobacterales bacterium
AGCGTATCATCATTTCACACACCGATAGCGATACGATAGATATATATAATTGGGTTGGGTCGGAGCCGTATCTTCAACTAGAATACAGCATTTCACACACCCTGGCTACGGAAGATGTTTTGACGGTAGGCGATCTATGGGGCAATGCCGGAGAGGAGATTGTTCTGGCAGACAAGGACAGGGATAGGATCTTTGTCTATAGCTACCAGTCGATCACAGACAGTATGATACAGGTCAGGAACATTGACTATTTCTTGCAACCCGAAGACAGTGTCGCTGTGGCGGATATCTTCGAGGGCGGTAAAGAAGAGATTCTCGTAACACGGGGTCGAACGTCCGGGGGACACCACGAAGGCGATGTGGAGATTCTGTCAGTGATTTTTGGTGAAACGCCAGGCGACCGCTATGCCCTGGATGATCTGATGAACGAAGGTGGTGAATGGGCAGAGAGGATGCGAGGGAACTGGACGAGTGAGGGATACCTGTTGCTGGTCGGCGAAATTGAGATAATACCTACGTTTTCCGCTTCGTGGTACCTCTACTGGGAGGGGCGCAGGTATGTCAGACAAACGGACAGGAACTATGCCAGCACAGCGGGCGACTCGAACTATCCAGAGCTATCGGTTGGCCGGATAATAGGGGACAGTGCTGCATTGCTAAAGGAGCCTATCCAGACTAGCATTGACATTGCCACTGGGGTCTATGACTTCGATAACTCCCATGCCTACGCAGTGAGCGGGCCAGACGGTGATCCTAGGATCGTCTCCTTCACTGAACATCGTGATAATATTGCAAGCAACCTCCGGACCAATGACTATTCTGTTGAAGAAGAGCACCACCCCAGCGAGACGGAATTCTTCTCCCATGCTAGGGGCAAGGATGTCATAGTTTTAATTGGGCATGGCAATTGGGGGTGCTGGGACGAAATCGACAAGTATGAAGTCAGAGATAACTTCAATCCTGGCGGTGCACGACCCCTAGTTTTTGCCGAATCCTGTTCGACTGGAAAGTATACAGAGGACACATCCCTGGCTGAGGAATTCTTGAATCAAGGCGCTTCTGCCTATATTGGAACCACTTCAACAGTCTATGGGCCGTGGTCCGGGCGGCTGGGTGAAAATTATTTCTCTAATCTGGAACCCGGCAGAACCGTTGGGTCTGCCCTGAAACAAGCCAAGCGCTATCGTCTTGGAGTGCATCCATATCCACGAGACGAAAACTATAACAAACACACCTGTGCCGCTTATCATCTCTTTGGTGACCCTAAGCTGGAACCCACGTGGTTGTCGGCTTCCGTAGCGGAAATGGCTTCTTCGATGTCAGCTACATCCGTGAAGGGGGCTCTATCATCTATTGATGTTTCCATCCCAGATTACAATGTAACCACTAGGGATGGAGAGGACCATGTGGAGATACCAGGAGGGAATATGGTTTTGGTGCCGGGCAAACCGCTGGTGCCATCCTACAGCGTCTCTATTGATTACCCTAAAAGCTGCCAGATACAGGATGTTGCCCTAACCGAGAGGGGCGGGCTGATCACCGATACCGGTCTGAACATACCTGATGTAATTCCGGCAATTGACGGCGGCGAGGTCTTGGTAGCTCAGCAGACGGCAGAAGGCTCAGAATGGTGGCCAGACACGGATTTCGATTGGACTATAATTCAAAATCCGGGAGATACCACCACCTTGGTCATAGCTATTTATCCCTTTTACTACAACAGGAACACAACCGATGTCAGATTCTACAAGAACTTTACTTTCGACATCAATTATACTACCTCCGAGGTTGAGATAACCGCATTAGAAACAGACAAGATCGCCTACGAACAGGGCCAGTCAGTAATGGCGAATGCGTATCTTCTAAGCTCACCTGATCAGCCAATAGATGTTATCGTTGATGCCACGGTAAAGTCAGAGGATGAGGAAATCGTTGATGGTCTGCCGCTTCGAACATTGAAAGATGTAAGAGAGTTGGCTTCTTTCTCGGTCGAGTGGATCAGCACTGGCTTTGAGCCGGGCAACTATGTACTGGAGGTAGCAATAAGAGACACGAGTGGGGCACTGCTGGACAGAGAGATGCGGATGTTCAGACTGGGCATCTCCTCTGGTGAGATTACAAACTTCACTGCCACGCCAGCATACTTCGATATTGGGGATGACATAAATATAAATATGGCATTCAACAATACAGGCACGGTGAACATCACAGGGAGTGCGATCATAAAGGTGCTCAACTCAACCGGAGATGCAGTTGAAGAGTTCAGGCATAATGTTACCGATTTGATGCCTTCTGAATCAATCGGTTTCGACGATACATGGGATACATCCGGGGCAGAAGAGGGCGCTTACAAGATCCTTGGATATGTTTTGTATGATAGCAAGGCTACCAGTCCAGCAACTGTTATTGTAACAACTGTTCCAATAGAAAAGAAGCCGGACCTGGAGATCGTCAAGAAATGGGAAAACTGGGTTGATAAGGAAAAAGGGACATATGCTGTCTCATACGTTGTGCACAACAGTGGTACAACAGTAGTGCCAGCAGGACATCACGCAACGCTGTATATTGATGGCGAAAATGTTGAACATAAGCCTGTGCCGGTAGCTCTGAAGCCATGCGATACATATGAGGATACGTTCAAAACAGTTGTGAAATGTACACCGCCGGGCGATAAGATAACGGTATGCGCAGACAACTACGACAAGGTAAAAGAACTCGATGAAGGAAATAACTGCATGACGAACGTGTGGCAATGTCCAGTATCAGTAAGAAAACCAGATTTGGTGATCACGGACATCAAGCTCAACAGGGAAGGCGACTACTGCTATGTCGATTACTTGATTTCAAACATTGAAACTGCCAGCGCTTCCGCAAGCACAACATATCTCTACGTTGATGACAAAAAAGTGGCAAGTGACTCCACGGGCGCATTAGCACCAGGAGCATCGAGATGGGATAGGTTCACCGCTTATCGGACAACAGGCACTCATTCATACAAAGTATGCGCCGACGGACCAAATGCGATATAGCTTCTCTTTCCATCCGCATATCCCACAAAAGCTCTACTTTGTCAACGCCAACGAGAATAAAATATACCGAACTCTTCAGACCTCCCCAGGTTGGACACCTGATATTTAAAAGTTGAGCCGCATGATGCGGCTTTTTATTTTTTTGTGGTTTTTTAGCCCTGCCATGTCAAACACTAAGTACCCCTCATTTCTTAATGCTTCTTTCACTTCCGCTCCTATCGTCTTTGCAATTATTCCAAAATATTCCCGTCTCGTATTGTTAAACCAATTGACGAACTCGGATTTTTCTTTTAGCTTTTCAACTTATTGTTTCAAAAAAAATCCTCCAGGTTTCTTGTTTCTATGAAGACGTCAAAATTTCTGTTGAATTGTTCCAAGAATCTTTCTGACCCCACTTCGATTTTATTCTTCTCGCAGAGGAAATAATAAGCCTTTTTTTCTTCTATAAGCTTCTTTATGAGCTCAGTTTTACCAATTCGCCTCCGTCCGTAAATCAGCACAAACTCGGATTTGTCGCTTTCGTATTTCTCTTCTACTTTCTTTACCTCTTCATTTCATATTCATAA
>DTYH01000188.1 GCA_012961955.1 Desulfobacterales bacterium
ACGTGAAAAAATGATGATGGGTCACATAACTGGTTGACCGTACCTCCCCCTGTAACTTAGAAGAAGGTACATACATCTTTCTGAAGAGCCAAGGTGTGACGGTCTCGTGAAAACTCGTTTTGCGAACACTATTGAGCAATTTAATCCCAGGATTGCTCACCGAGAGAGAGCAAAATTAGACTTTTTGTAAGACCGTCAAGTGTTCACGCTTTAGAGATTCTTAAAAAAGACCTTGTAGCCCCTATAGGTCATGTAGATATCAGCCTTGCTTGCGATTTCAAATGGTGAATGCATGGAAAGAAGGGCTGTTCCGCAATCCAAAATCTCCATCCCGTAGATGGCCAAAAACTTGGCAATCGTTCCTCCCCCACCTTCATCGACCTTTCCCAACTCCCCTGCTTGCCATATGACGTTGTGACTATTAAAGAGGTTTCGGATTAAGCCAAGGTACTCAGCGTTCGCGTCATTAGAACCATATTTTCCCCCGGACCCGGTAAATTTGGTTATGCATACCCCATACCCGATCCTGGCGGCATTTCTCTTTTCATGGACCTCCTGATAGTCAGGATCAAGGGCGCCATTAACGTCTGCAGAAAGTGCCATGGAGGAAAGAAGGCAATCGCGAAGACTTCTTTCATCACCCTTTTCTCCTTTTACTTCAAACAGCTCAGAAAGGAAGCTGTCCGTAAAGCGAGATTTAATGCCGGTACTTCCGTCACTCCCGATCTCTTCCTTATCGATAAAGAGGGCCAGTGCTGTCCTACCTGGCCTCTCAAGTTCGCATATTGCCCTAAGGGTTGCATACGCACAGACACGATCATCCTGACCATATGCACCAATAAGGCTTCTATCCCACCCGATGTCACGGGCTTTTCCAGCTGGAACCACCTCTATCTCGGCACTAAAGAGATCCTCCTCGACCAAACCATAAACCTCGTTCAAGTATTTGAGTACGCCTAGCTTGAACCGCTCCTTGGTTTCATCATCCCCTATAGGCATGCTCCCTACCAGGATGTTTAGCTTTTCTCCCTCTATTGCTTCGGACATCTTCTTGTCCGCCTGAACTTTACGAGCAAGGTGGGGAAGGAGGTCCGCTATGGTAAACACCGGGTCGTCTTCTGATTCGCCAATACAGATATCCAGCTCGCTCCCGTCCTTCTTGACAATCCTGCCATGAATGGCAAGAGGTCGAGCCAGCCACTGATATTTCTTGACCCCCCCGTAATAGTGGGTTTTAAAAAAGACGAGGTCTACTTCCTCATAAAGGGGATTCTGCTTTAGATCGAGCCGCGGCGAATCTATATGGGCTGCAATAATGTTTAGGCCCTGGATCAGGGGCTTTTCGCCGAGAACTGCCAAGGCAATACTCTTGTTTTTGTTTATCCTATAAAACTTCCTCCCCGTTTCCTCCTTTTTGATATTTTTAAACCCTTCTTTTTGTGCTACTTCTTCAATTACCTGCACGGCTTCTCGTTCCGTCTTTGCCCGGTCTAGAAATGCCTTATACCCTTCCGCAAATTCAAAAACTGCTTCCTTTTCTGCTTTGCTCAATGTATCCCACACCAGGCGGGGCTTGCGGACAAGTCGGTTTTTGAGGTCCTCAAGCTCTTTCTTGTTCAGTCCTTCTGCCATAATCGTATTCCTCCAACGTAAACATTCATCTTCCCGCTTTCCAGGGAATGATGGCTATCGAACAGCTGTATTCAGGTAACGACTCACACGGTCTCAGTGGTCAGTCAACTTGCACCGACGACCGATACTAACCACCCATGAGGGTTTTTCCCCTCTGGTGCTCTGCTCTTCGTAGTCATTATGAATGAAACAGAGTGAAGTTAAGAATCTCTAAAGAGAAAGTAAGGGGGAATTACCGAATTAGACACTCTCCAGTATCAGGGTCACAGGCCCTTCGTTCACCAATGAAACGCTCATTTTGGCCTGGAAACGGCCGGTAGCTACCGATACCCCCCTTGTTTTCACTTCCTGTACAAAACGCTGATACAACTCTTCAGCCTTGTCCGGAGCAGCGGCATCCCCAAAGGACGGTCTTCGACCCTTGCGGCAATTTCCAAGGAGGGTAAACTGGGATACAATCATCATGCTACCGCCCACATCCAAGAGCGATCTATTCAATCTTCCCTGTTCGTCTTCAAAAATTCTGAGGTGTACTATCTTTTCCGCTAGATACCCGGCATCCTCGGCCTTATCGGTTACGGAGACGCCAAGAAGAACCAAGAGGCCAGGGCCAATCTGTCCTACCAGTTCGTTGGCAACCTTAACTGAACACGAAGTTACACGTTGGACTACAGCACGCATTCCTCTAAAAAGAGTAAAGAGTGAAAAGTTATATTTTTCACAACAACCTAGCCAAATAGAATCATTTCAGGATAATATCTTAGCACAAGATCGGCGTTTTCAAAAATAGAATGACAGTAAGATTATCTTTGGTCTTCAAGCCTTCTAAGTAGATCCTCAACCTCCTTAAAGTGAGAAACATGAAAGGCCGCCTTAAGCGAGGGGTTTTTGTATGCTATCAATGGAACCCCTGCCGCACTGGCTGCCATTTCATCGATTTGTGAATCTCCAATATAGATTGCCTCATCTGGTCCAATATTGAAATAGTCGAGTATCTTCAAAAGCGACTCCGGATGCGGCTTTGGCCTTTCAACATCGAGGCATGTGACTACAAAATCGAAGTATTTCTCCAAACCGTAATACACCAGAACCTTGGCCATGGTGTCCGATCGATTGGTGGAAATTGCGGTCTTATAAGCCGGATGGATGTATTCAAGGAGTCTCTCCAGATATGGCTCCACCTTCATATACCCTATAAAAGGTGTGTAATCAATCTGACGACGGTATAAGAGAGCGGCTTCTCTGCAAAGATCGTGTCTAAATAGATAGGAGATCGATTCTTCAGCAGTCTGCATATGAACATAGTCACATTCCTCTTTGGTCAAGGGCGGCTTGCCAAAATGGGCCCGAATCGCGTTATAGTAGGCTTCATTGGCCTTCTTTGAGTCGAACATAACCCCATCACAATCGAAGATAATAACCTTTATCTGTCTCATGTAAATAACCCGTAAAACGTGGCAAATACTTGAGTTGCAATCTGTTAATTCTATTTCCGATTCTTTTCCCCTTCACTTGGTGACAAAGGAATCGAGGATTCCAGGCTTCAAGTGTTTGTTTTCTAGGGTACTTCAAGCCGTTGTCAACACAACAGATTCGGTAAAATCGGCAATCGGGAAGGGTTACAAATCTCGATATTTTTTGATTGGGGAGTTGCCACCCAATGGGTTGTTCTGGCTATCAGAGCTAAGCAATACAAGTGCATGAAATCACATCGGGTCGTTATTGATATCAAAATTTGTAATGGTTAATTTAGGTAGATAATAAACACCGAAACTCAAGTTTCGCGTCCTAAATATACAACGAACAAATGCTTTTAAAAAAATGTGGCTCATCTGGGGGCACCAAGGAAATCCGTTTTACACCATCCATTTCGTCAATAAGCCCAGAATTCGCATGTATATACCCCTCTTGTTCAGGGGCGGGGAACCTGAAGAACGAATGTATTCAGGTGTTGTCTTTCATGTATTGAATTTTTAGCCTCTGTAATTATTAAATATTTCATTCAAATCCTTTTGTTTTACCATCTCATTTGGAGAAGAGGCTTATTTCTTAACGACACGACCGCGGACAGATATTCTCAGCTCCCTTTTCTCGCCTAGATCCGTCTTTAAAAAGACATGACCGTGATACGTACCCGTCCGGTTTTGGATATTTTCGATGATTAGCTTGTATCCCTCCCTGTTATCGAGTGGCTTAATAGAATACCGGATATACTTGTCTAGATCAGAACTAACATCGAGTATCCTGAATGAGAAGTTCCTGTTAGGGGTAATAGTGACCGTGCTTGCGGCCTTTTTTCCAGGCGTGACGTTGAGGATAACATATCTAGGTCGAACCCTGATATACGGCTCGACCCTCCCTTTAATGATCAGTCGCACAACTCTGTTTTTCGGGTCGTTAGTATAAACGGTAACGCGTTTGACGATACGACCGTCCCGCCCTGCTGTACTGACCTTGATCAATATCTTTCCCCTCCCACCAGGAGGGATCCGTCTCGTAAAAGAGACCGCTGTGCACCCTCAGGAAGTGGTAACCTCTCTGATCAGGAGGAGTCTGCTTCCGGCATTCCTGACAATAAATGTGTGCTCTACCGGATGGCCTTCAAAGATGATTCCGAACCGGTGTACCCTTTCTTCTATCACAACACTTGGCGATGAGAGGGATTCGTCTTTGACCTTTTCTGGCACGAGATTCTTTAAACCAGAAAGTGGCTTCATGCCCGTTTCAGAAAGGGCCTGTCCTAATAGGATAAAAAGGAATGGAATGGAAAACAACGTGTATGAAAGGGAACCCCTGAGTCTCATTAAACTACCTCTGGAAAGTTTTTAAGATTTCTGATATAAAACCACTTAGCATGTCTGAATGACCAAAAAAGAGTCTTTTAAAATATAAAAATATGGCGCTCCTGTCAAGCTATTACACATCCGTCAGGGGGGAATTTTGCTTCTTCTACCTTATGCTAAAAAGTCATTCTTTGTGTGGTTTGCAGTTTATTTCATCCTGTGTGGAGGCTGTACCTATCCCGCTATCCAGCTATCCCCTCCAGAAGTCGATTTTCCTCAAACATCCTATTATATTTTACGTGACTATAATACTACCTGGAACGCTCTAAAGCGTGCCATTTTAGGGCTACACACTCGAAAGATTCGGTATATTAACACGAAAAAGGGAATCATACTCTTAGACGAAGAAACGGTTCCAATTCAAACCAATTGCGATTGCGGCAAGATCGGAGACACCCCCTTGACTGGCTCTGTGAAGCGAAAGACAACTATTACACTAAAGAAAAAAGGGCCACAGCTCACAATTGTGGAGATTAAGTGCACCTACAGTACGAAGTACACGTGGAGAGATATATATAACCGGAAGGTACGAACCCAGACCATCCCTTGTGTTTCGTCGGGTCGGTTTGAATCGACCCTCTATTGTAGTCTTATAAAACACCTGAACCCCTGAAGGGCTGAACGTTTAGGAGAGCCAATGAAACGCGAGATATATCTGCAGATGAAGACCTTAACAGAGGCAAAGGCCATTTTTTTGGATCGGTTTTCTGAAGGGTATGCGCTTGAGCACGAGACTATCCCAGTAGATGAATCCACCGGTCGGGTCACTGCAAAGCCTATTATGGCGAGACTTTCCTCACCAAATTACCATGCTTCTGCAATGGACGGCATAGCTGTACGGGCCGAAGATACGTTTGGTACAACAATCGATCGTCCCAAACAACTTAGGATAGGAAAGGATGCCTTTTTCGTGAACACAGGCGATGTCCTCCCCCGTGGAACGAACGCTGTCATCATGATAGAACATGTTCAGATAATAGACGAGGGCACCGTCGAGATAGAATCGGCTGCTTACCCATGGCAGTATGTACGAAAGGTGGGTGAGGATATGGTTGCCACTGAACTTATCTTGCCTCAGAATTATAAGATAACCCCTTTTGACATTGGTGCCCTATTGAGTGGCGGAATCTTTGAGGTTGCTGTAAAGAGGAAACCGCGCGTGGTGATTATCCCTACCGGGTCTGAGCTTATCCCTCATCAGGACCTTCCGCCCTATGGCCCCTCCCCTGGTCAGGTCATTGAAAGCAATTCCTTTGTCTTGAAGGAGCTAATCAATGTCTGCGGAGGTGAACCTGTTTATCACCCAATCGTCCCTGATATCTATGATCAGATTCTGCATGCAGTAGAGAAGGCTGTGGAAGAAGACAACGATCTTGTACTGGTCTGTGCCGGCTCTTCAGCCGGATCTGAAGATTATTCGTACAGGGTAATTCATCATCTTGGTGAGGTCTTGGTTCATGGCGTTACGATTATGCCGGGCAAGCCAACCGTCCTGGGGGTTGTTCGTGAAAAACCGATCATAGGGATTCCTGGCTATCCCGTGTCGGCCATTCTTGCATTTGAACAATTTGCACAGCCACTTATTTATCAAATGCTAGGTATACGCGAACCAAGACGTTCAAGGATTGAAGTGGTACCAACGCACAAGATAGCCTCCAGGCTTGGCCTAGAGGAGTTTGTCAGGGTGAAGCTGGGCAAAGTGGAAGATAGGATCGTGGCTACCCCTCTTCCTAGAGGCGCGGGTTCCATAACCACCCTCACAGAAGCAGATGGAATCATACGCATTCCCAATCATGTGGAAGGGATTAAAAACGGTGAAAAGGTAGAAGCCGAACTGCTAAAAGATCCTCAGGATATACTCGACACCATCGTAGTGGTAGGAAGCCATGACAACACCCTGGACGTTTTAGCGAACCAGATCAGATTGCATGACCACAACGTCAGGCTCTCCTCCAGTAATGTGGGTAGCCTGGGAGGACTGATCGCTATCAAGAATGGAAATTGCCATATGGCAGGCTCTCATCTTCTGGACCCGGAAACTGGAACATACAATATCCCGTATATCCAGCGTTACCTTCCTGATGTTAGGGTAAAGCTTGTCCACCTGGTTGATAGGGAGCAAGGTCTTATCGTTCCCCGTGGCAACCCCAAGGGTATATCAAGTATTAAGGACCTGACCAGGGATGATATCACTTTTATCAATCGTCAAAGAGGCTCTGGCACGCGCGTACTCTTAGACTATCACCTGAAACGTCTCAATATCAACCCAGAATCGATCACGGGGTATGATTCCGAAGAGTTCACCCATATGTCGGTGGCCGTAAGCGTACTCAGTGGCGCCGCAGATACAGGTCTAGGGATTTATGCTGCTGCAAAGGCACTTGATCTTGAATTTATACCCCTGATTACCGAAGAGTATGACTTGGTTATTCCAGAGAGGTTTTTTAACGAACACAAGGTTCAACTGGTATTAGAGGTGATCCGGTCAGAGGAATTCAAGCGCCTTGTGGAAACCATGGGCGGATATGACACCTCCAGGACCGGAACCATTGTGGCAACGATATAAATTATACAAGGCTCTACTGCGAATGGGTTGGTAAAATATAAGGATTCACTGATTCGAGTGAAGTACCTTCGAATTACAAAGAATTAAAATTCTGGAAAATTGTAACCATACCAGACGGCGAGGGGCTCACCATGAACAATACACTTATCAAGATCAACGTAATCGCGATATTCTCCATCATACTTATTCTGTCCCCGTCGAGTCTCCTGGGCGACACTAAAGTGGTTATTGCTGAAGGCAAGTATGTCATGGGCGATCTCGATTCTAAGACCGATGGAAAAAGGTTGGCTCTGATGGACGCAAAACGCTTAGCACTGGAAAAGGCGGGTACATATCTGGAAAGCATGTCCGAGGTTAAGAATTACGAATTGACCAAGGATGAGGTCAACTCTTTGGCCGCGGGTGTCCTCTCTGTAGAGGTGTTGAAGGAGAAGTGGAAGATGTCTGGGGAAAATTTAATGGTAACTGTTACAATCAAGGCCACGATCAACACTGATTGGCTCAAAGACCGGATTGAAGCCTTAAGGGCGAATAGGGAGGATGTGGGAGAGTTCAAGAATATTCAGGCTCAACTTAAAGCTCTACAAGAGGAGCTGGCGTAGATTAAGGCAAACCAGGCACATGAGATACCTGTCAAAGACAAAGGTGCGTCACCAAAAAGGAGATTTAAAGAAGAATAAAGGAAAGTGGTCGATAAAATGGCCGTGCTGGAGATCATGGATCGGGCAAATGTTGCCATGCTTAATAAGGAATCGAATAAAGCACTGAAAGGATTTGAAGCGGCCATTGCCAAAACCCCACGGTTGCCCAATGCCTATATTGGTAAGGCAGCCGCTCAGGAAAAGCTTGGAAGGTTGGTTGAGGCCTACGACAGCATTGAGACCGCACTGAAACTTGAACCAGGATCTGCAATGGCTCACTTTCTCAAGGGGGTAATCCTGGTTAAGGAAAAGAGGTTTGAGAATGCTATAACGGAATTCGATCAGGCCATTAGAATCAACCCACGAAACTCCAGATTCTTCATCACGCGTGGTGATCCCAATTTGAGGTTAAAAAGGTATTTTCTTGCACTCAAGGATTTTGAGCGGGCCTGCCGAATGGGAGATCGGATCGCGTGCAGCAGGTTAGAAAGAACTCGCAAGAACTTAAGAACAAGACCGGTGCTGGACCACCGACCACCGCGCTCAAGATCGCCACTCAATCGTCCCCCACTCGAGCGCTAAAAACGATCTATAAGTTTTGGCTTCCTAGGGTAACGCCTTGGCGTTTTAAAAGATTAGACCGCGCAAAACACTTGACGTCAGCAGCTGAAGGGAGGCCAAACAGGTCACAAACAAGTCAATAGATAAAACGATCATTTTGCGACACAATGAGGAAAAGAACTCGCACGCCAAAGAGATTGGTCGGGATGCAAAAGATGTTCGAAAAGGTTCTGAAAAGGATACAGGTAGCTATTCCCTACAAGCTTTTATGTGAGGAGTATCTACCCCTTGTTCTGGAAAAGAGGGTCAACCCTGAGATCGGTATTGACGGCACAGTCCTTGATACCTATAAAATCACACACTTCAAAGAGACAGCCTCGACCCTAAAGAGAGAAGGCCTCAGGATAACCCTGCATGCTCCATTCCTGGACATTGTTCCTGGCTCCCCAGACAAAAAGATGTTATCAGCAAGCAGGGAGAGGATAGGGGAATTCCTCGAACTCATCCCTGTCTTTGAGCCACCATCCGTAGTATTCCATACCGGGTATGATCGAAAAAGGTACCTCGAGCTGGAAGACCGATGGTTGGAGACATCCTTAGAGACCTGGCGCTGGATTATTGAAGAGTTAAGGAATACACAAACCTTACTAATCCTTGAAAACGTATATGAAAAGACACCATTATTCCTCGAAAAAACCCTGCGCATACTTGACTCAGATAGGGTGGGATTCTGCTTGGATACAGGCCACATGAATGCATTTTCTGATACCAGTATGAACGGATGGCTTTCCGCACTTGGGAGGTACCTAAAGGAGATTCACGTTCATGATAATGATGCAAGCTGGGATGACCACTTAGCGATTGGTGCTGGAAATATCGATTTTGACTATCTTTTTAACTACTTGAAAGAGAATAAAATCAACCCTACTATTACCCTGGAGGCCCATACAGAAACCTGGGTCTGGGAAAGCTTGGAGGTGTTAACTAACTACATCTCTTAAATTGCACAACCGTCGATTTGTCCAAGAGGCTTTTATGTAGTGGAAATTCTGTTAGAAAAGCTAAATTCGATTCGTCATGTATTGATCTAGGTATGGCGTGATCTGGTCCTGACCTGTTCATCAAGCCATTGAGTCCAGGAATCTAGCCCCTCACCGGTCTTACACGATATTTCGAATATCTTCAGATCGGGGTTGAGGGCCAAAGAAACCTCTTTAACTTTATCCACGTTGCAATCCACGTATGGCAGGAGATCGATCTTGTTAATCAAAAGGATACTTGATTCGCGAAACATTAAGGGGTATTTTTCTGGCTTGTCATCACCTTCGGTTACGCTAAGGATCATTACTTTGTGATCCTCTCCCATCTTAAACTCCGCAGGACAGACCAAATTCCCCACGTTTTCAACAATCAGAAGATCAAGATCAGACAGAGTAAGGGCCGGAAGCGCATGGCGTACCATATTTCCGTCCAGATGGCACGCTCCATCGGTGTTGATCTGAACAACCTGTATCCCCTTTCTGGAGATACGCTCCGCATCGGCGCTGGACTGTATGTCTCCTTCTATTACCCCTATACGAAGACGACCCGAAAGTGCGTCAATGGTGTGTTCCAAGAGTGAAGTTTTTCCAGCCCCTGGAGAACTCATCAGATTAATTACCAACAACCCGCTCTCTTCAAACAATCTTCGATTATCTTCGGCAATACGATCATTTGCTTCCAGGATGTTTTTAACCACTGTGATCTTCAAATAAAACCAGCTCCTTTCCTTCTTTCTGAATATCCTGCAAGGACCGGCGTAACCAAGAAGATGGGCTTAGTACCACAGTGTCACTTTTTGACGTCATGCCCGCGAAGCCGGGCATCCAAAACTCCAGCCACATTGAAAACAGGGTAGATTCCCGCACCTGATCCGGGTGGAGGAAAAGCTTCCGCAGGAAGACATTTGAAATAACCATCTCATATAATCTAGGACGAATTTCATATGGTTCACCATGGAATGCCGCTGTAGTGTTAGACGTTTAGCACAAAGATCTATAACAATTTAGCTCTTTGAAAACCATTATACGTAAAACGTATTAACGTGTTTAGGCAACAGCCCGAAACCAGGCTGTTGCCCAAACAAGACAAGATTTGAAGGATTGTCCAATTTTTCGTGCTTCGCTACCATATAATCCTGCGAAGTCTGTCTGCTGCATAGGATATCAGCCTAGCAGATTCAATCTGGATGAGCTCATTCGTAGAGACCCCGAGGAAAATTGAAGATAGACAGGCCTTTCTCCCTTTAACCGCCAAGCAGTACTTTTACTGATTGAATCGTGAGCATCTCCCAGAGACCGATGTAAAGACCGATAAACCCCAGAATGAAGAAGGCAACACCGGCTAGCTTCACCCCCTGGCCCCACCATCCTCTTATACCAATCCAGGCCAGGAAAGTACCGATAGTGGCAAAGATAAACAGGATGCCAAAGGAGGTCGCTTTCAACTGAAAACTGTGGATCATATAGACAATGCAGACAACACAGGTATAGATTAGGAATGAGGATAAGGGTTTCAGATCACCTCCACGGAGTAGCGTCCACCCCAACAATATCCACACATAGGCGAAGAAACCAAAAATACAAGCCGCCCACATGGCAAAGGTCGCATTTACCGGCTTGGAACCCAATAAGAACAATATGGTCACGATAAACAGGGTAACACCACACATTATCTGAGTTAAAGCTACAGTTTTAGTGGTCGATTCCGGTGGATCAGTATCTACTCCCATAAAAAATAGCCCGGAAACAAGACAACTTACCCCAAAAGCCAATACTCCCAAGGGTGCTGCATTTGCAATCTCCATAGAACTTACCTCCTATTTAATAAGGTAAACAAAAAGAAATCTTCTCCCAAACTACTATACTCCTTTCTCCTTTTTCGTTGATTCACCTCCTTCCTTTGTAGATTTCAACTTATGAAAGGTAAGGGTTCCTGAAAAAGAATATGCCCCGGGTCACGCTCGACTGTTTCCAGGCAAAAACAAAGAAGATAAAAAGGGTCTATCGGTTTAGAAGAAGCGGAACGCAGGACGAAAACTAGCGGAGGCGAGTAGAGACACCTTGTCCTGTCGTCGAAGAAGATAAAGAAGATTGAATACCCCTCTTTTAGATACGTCAGGTATTATATTCGAAACTTGAGTTTCTTGTCAACGGAAAAATTAGAATCCTTTTTTTATCTCCCTTTACTATTCAGCCTCCCGAGCATGCTGTGAGAGATCTTGTTGTTACCTTTTCCTTGTTGTAAACCAGTGAACCAGCTATCCTTCCCCCAAATCATAAGGTATAACGTGGACCCCATTCCCAAGACCATTTTTGATTGAGTTTAAGGTGTAATGAGACAGTCCGTTTACATCCCATG
>DTYH01000189.1 GCA_012961955.1 Desulfobacterales bacterium
ATTTTTAAAACTTTTTAATAATCATACTGTATATAGAACCTTTTTTGAAGGTATAACATTTTTCTTTATTGGTGGCGGTGAATATTTGGATTTGACTGTATATCCTCCATCTCCAGAGGACAAATATAAGGCCTTGGATTTTGTTAAGTGTTCAAATGAACTTTTGAAATATTTATTAAAGAATGAATTAGAAGGTAAAGCCGTTATTCTTCATGCTCATGATTGGCAAAGTGGATTAACGATTCCACTTGCAAAACTTGATGCTTCAGTTAAACCAACTCCGCCATGTATGTACACAATGCATAATTATTTCCAAGCAAAATGTCCTTCAACGCATCCAATAATTTCTAAAGAAATGTGCCTTAATAGATTAGGCTATGACTGGCTAAATAAATATTTAAGTAATGGACATGAAGGTTTTATTGATCCAATGAGCAAAGGAATAATTTTTGATCGAACAGCACTTTATTTTGCAGATGTTGGTAGTAGTGTCAGTGAAGATTATGCAAAGTGTCTTATCCAAAATTATGGTGAAATTCATTATCCAACTGTTGCTCGGAATAAACCAATGTTAGGCATTTTAAATGGTGTAAATCCAAAAGAACACTCACCTAAAGCAATATTAAATCTTAAAAATATTTTCGAGGAAAATGAATTAACATGGACCAATTCCTTCACTTTTCATTTTTCACTCTTAACCCTCCACTATTCCCAAACCTACGACAAAAATCCACAAAGTGTCTCGCCACATCCGGATTAGAACCCCAATGGAGGTGAATATAAGATCCGAGTATGTTTTTTACATAGAATCCCTCTTCACCACGTGATTTGGTCCTTCGATCCGTCATGGTATAGATACATTCCCCCTGTCTATCCATCCCTTGAATCCTGGAATAATGAAACTCATGGCCTCGAACCCTTGTGCCGGCGCCACCAAGTAAGCTCTCCTTTTGGGTGACAATCTCTCGATATCCCAAAGACTTAAGCCGATCTTCCATCATTGCGGTCATATTGAAAAAGCCCACCATTGGGTAGCGCTTGCCAGATGTTGTTCTGATCTCCTTCATAAGGAACATGAACCCTCCACATTCAGCATATATGGGACCACCCCTATCTCCAAATGCTCGAATCTCTTCCAAAAGGTTTCGGTTTTCAGAAAGCTTATGACAGTAGAGCTCTGGATAACCTCCACCAAAATAGAGCCCTTGGACTCCCTCTGGCAACCTATTATCCTGAAGAGGCGAAAATGGAACTATGTCAGCCCCTGCCTCCTTTAATAGCCTTATGTTTTCCGCATAGTAGAAGCAGAACGCCTTGTCACGGGCAATTCCAATCTTCACATCAGGTTCTGTGGAAAGCTCCGCCCAATGATCTTCAATCTTCAACCCTTTGAGACTATTCAAAAGACTGTCCAGTTGGATATGAGTCTCGATCCAAGAGGCAAGGCGATCGATCATCCTTTTACCCAAGGCAAATTCTTCGTCTGTTAAAAGGCCAAGATAGCGGGATGGAATTTCAAGCTCCTTGTCTACTGGAAGAGACCCGAAGAAGAGTAGATCGGGTAGTGAAGAGATGGCCTCCTTGAGAATCTCAGCATGTACCGAGCTTCCTACCCGATTGAATATGATCCCTAAGATCCTTAAGTCCGGATCGAACCTGGAAAATCCAAGAGCAATAGCAGCAGCTGATCTAGCCATAGACCTTGCATCGATCACCAGGATAACAGGCAGGTTCAACCACTTGGCCATCTGAGCTGTTGAGCCGGACTCGTCATCTCCAGAGAGACCATCAAAAAGGCCCATGACCCCCTCCACAACGGCTATATCTGCATCATGGTTGTAGCGGCTGAAGATCTCCCTGTTTCGTATCTGGCTCAACATCCATCCGTCGAGATTGTGCGCATCCCTGCCCGTTATCCTCCGGTGGTAACCAGGATCGATAAAATCAGGACCCACCTTAAATGCTTGAACCTTAAATCCTCTTTTGATCAAGGCGGCCATAATACCGAGTGACACCGTGGTCTTTCCACAACCGCTATGTGTACCTGCGATGATGACTCCGGGAATCTTCATATCAGACTAAGCATCCTCTCTACATAACAATTGGCTTAGAAGTGATCAGCCCGCCTATCATACTGGTGAAATCTGGCAAGTCGACCTCGCTTGGGAGGCATCTCATCCAGGCCTTTTGCCTTCCTTATCCTGTTTAGAAGATCGGCCCTGAAACTCGGCGAATCGAGCAAACCATGGACATATGTGCCGAGAGTACGCCCCTGTTCAACAAAGCATCCATCTTCCCAAGCCCTACGTTTGCCCGGTTCGTAGATATTCAAAAAGGGCTTTCCATCCTGTGTCAGTAACCTGGTTCGACCCATGTGGATCTCATATCCGGTTATCCGCTTCCCATTCAACAGACAGGCACATATTACCCTGCGCACTACCTTTTCCCCTTCCAAGATGGTCTCCAGCGGAAGGACTCTCAGCCCTTTTACCTCCCTTACATTCGACTCTACTCCTTACGGGTCCTTGATCCTCCTATCCAGAAGCTGACACCCACCACAAAGGCCAACGACTCGGCCTCCTCTACCTGCATACCAGTAATAGTCCTCTTCCACCCCATTCTATTCATCCATCTGCCGTCCTCAATCGTATTCTTGGTACCGGGGAGGATCAAGGAAATCATATCCTTCCTCCAAGTCGTCAGGATAGAAGAGATAGTTGAGCACCACATCCTGTTCTATTGTAAGTGCTTCCAGATCGGTAAAGTTGGAGATAGCAGGGAGCCCCAGGGCTCCAATATTGACACCACTCGGTCCAATAGGCTTAAGGATTCCTCTATCCTCCTGAATCACTACCGAGCCTTCCGGATCGATGAGAATGTCCTGAAAAAACGGGATCAGGCCCAAGACAGGCTTGGCTGTCTTCTTCTCGATGTGGTCGATCCCTGATGAGAAAACCCGTGGGTCGCCCCGAAGCTTCTTGATCAGAAACCCAAGAGTAAGCCCTCTCTTTTCGGGTCGCTAGATGGTACGTGCCAATAATCTGCCCAAAGACCCCTCCGTGATCGATATCTGCAACAAGAACGGAACAGGCTCCTACGCCTTAGCAATCGAGAAGTTTACTGGGTCGTTCTCCTTGAGGTTCATCTCGCAATAACTTCCCGCCCCTTCCATGACGATCAGCTCATATCTACCGGCTAGCCACTTGTATGATTCCATGACGACCTTTTTTACGCGTGGCTTGAACTTATGGTAGTCCATGGCATCCATCTTTCCGAAGACCTCCCCTGCAGAACAACCTGAGAACCCTGGTCACTGGAGGGTTTTAGCAGGACGGGATTCATACGAACTGAGGGTAACACACCAGCAGCCTCGGCCTCAACAACCTGGGCACGACCAATTTCCCCTTCTTCTATAGTGACATAGGAATTGTTGGACATATTCTGGACCTTAAAGGGAGCGACCTTATACCCTCTTCCTTTGAATATCCGACCGAAGGCTGCTGTGGCAATCGAGTTGCCTACATCACTCCCGGTTCCGAGAAACATAACGGCTTTAGCCAGTTTTATCCTTCCCTTACTCCCTACTCCCTGCTCGTTTACCCCTGACCCCTCAATCCCTTCATCCCCCAATCCCTCACAATCCCTAAATTTGCAATCCCCCGAATCCCTTTTACACCGGAATCACGTCAGGCGCGTCCTGTATGCGTCTACAAAAGACTTCTATGATGCCTGGGTAAGACCCCAGCCCTACTGTTTCCACTAAAACTGCGATCTGCCTTCCTTCAAATGCTGTCTTCCAGGAATCGTCATCCCCTGCAAGGTCTTCTTGATAATGGGTCCCTGCCACTAAGATAAAGGGGATAAGCCGAACCGTTTTTATGCCTAATCGTATAACAGTATCAACGACACTTTCCCTTGAGGGATAGCCTTAGACCACACCAATATAGATATTCGTTTTACACCTATGGCGAAGCATTTGATAAAGGACCAGATAGGGTTGTCTGTCCCGTGTCCGACTAAGAGAATAGCCTCTTCTTCAAGGTCAGGAAGCCCTTGGAAAGCGATTCTATTACAGCTACATAATCCTCAGGTTCACTTAAGAGAAGGACGCCTATAGATGTCCTTAAAGGAGACTGTTTCACCTTCTCAACCAGACGGTGAAATTCATGTCCACAAACTACATGTAATGATCGAACCACTGGCCACGAATATCCCCTTTCCTTCAGCTGTAAAAGAACCTGATGGGGATGCTTCACGTCAATGTTTCGTCTCCTCTTTATCCAGTCTCTTACCATCCTGGAGGGACGTGACCAAAAGATTTCGTGATCAGGGAAACGCTACCTGTATCCCTCGTTCATAAACATGTAGGTTTCCGTCGCTCTCGTAGTTGTACCAAAGGCTGTAATGACAATCGGCATCTTCATTTCTTACTTACAAGCTTCACTTTTCACTCTTCACTTTGTGTACTAAACCTGCGCCCTCTTTACCGTATATATACTCGAGACAAAAAAGACCAGGCCAAATCCAAGTGCTACAAAGAAACTTACCCACGGCATGGGGTATCCTAAGGCTGACGCTCGGATCATCTTTGAAGTATGGGTTAAGGGCAGCGCCTGGATCACATAATAGGCCCATGGAGGAAGTGTGCTCGTTGAAAAGAACGTGCCGCAGAGAAATGCCATGGGAATGATCACAAAGTTGCTCAGCATCGCCTGGTCGGCATGGGATTTTACAAGCATAGCGGTATTAACAGCAAGGGCACTGAATATGAATGCGTTTACCCAGATTGAAATCCACAGGAAGAACGACAGACGCAGATTTACGCCAAAGATTATTCCAAGTACGATAATGACCCCTGCTGCCATCAGCCCCCTGACTATTCCACTTAGTGTCTCCCCAAGAGCGATCGCAAGACTCGACACAGGCGATGCCTGAAATTCTTCAAATATCCTCCAATAGAACCTCGAGATATTTATCTCGCTTGATATGGCAAAGCTCTGGCTCATAGTGCTCATGGCAATAAGTCCTGGTACTAGAAAGGTCATGTATCGGACATTTTCCACCTCCAGCCTACTGCCAAGACCGAGGCCAAAGGCTATCATGTATAGGAGAGGAGAAACTGAAAGAGAAAGCAACATCTTGAATATCCTTTTGCGTATAATCAGCATTTCCCTTAGAAATATCCCGCAAAAACCTGTCATTGGTTAACGCGCCTCCCTGTGAGTTCTAAAAACACGTCTTCAAGGTTTGCCTCTCTGATAAGTGCGCTCCCTTTTAACCGCTCAATAAAAGAAGTTGCCTCCTTCCTGTTAGAAAAAAAGTGTGTCCTTATCCCGTCTTCTGCCATTTGCTCCACCACAATGGGCCCGACTCTCTGGATAAGGGTCTTTGGTGAGCCGAGTGCGATCAGTTTCCCAAAATCGATGATTCCGACCATGTCACAAAGTGCCTCTGCTTCCTCGATATAATGGGTAGTTAGAAGGATGGTCGCTCCCTCTTGGTTGATCTTTTTCAGAAGCTCCCAGAGCTTTCTTCTTGTGGTAACATCCAGACCCACTGTGGGTTCATCAAGAAACACCACCCTGGGGCTGTGCATGAGGGCTCTTGCTATCATGAGCCTCCTCTTCATGCCACCAGAGAAATCCTTTACAGGCCTGTCAGCGCACTCTTCGAGCCCCACGAATGACAGCATCCTTTCCCCTTCTTGTCTTATATCTTTCTGAGACATTCCATAAAGGAGACCGTGGATAAAAAGGTTCTCGCGTGCCGAAAGTTCCATGTCCAGATTGATCGACTGCGGGACCACCCCGATTTCCAGCTTGGCACGAATAGGCTCTTTTACAACATCAAAGCCGTTTACAGTAACCCTTCCCGAGTCAGGGCGTGTCAGTGTAGTAAGGATATTCACAATGGTTGTCTTTCCTGCGCCGTTCGGGCCCAGAAGCCCAAAAAAAGAGCCAGCTGGTATGTCGAGATTCAACCCGTTAAGGGCTATAACCTTTTTGTACCTCTTGTGAAGGTTTCCGATTCTGATCATTTCTACCTTTTGATGGTCTCGTAAAAGGTCATTTTGCGAAACCATCACGTTTTGGCTCTCAGCCTACA
Source organism: Desulfobacterales bacterium (assembly GCA_012961955.1). Lineage (GTDB taxonomy): Bacteria > Desulfobacterota > Desulfobacteria > Desulfobacterales > DTYH01 > DTYH01. The sequence continues at coordinate 6,106 of DTYH01000189.1, forward strand.
GCCATGCATCCGAGGCATCAAACAGAGTCTCGATCGCGCCTATCTTGCGGTAGATCCTACTTACTGATTCCCCGCTTCGTAACTGTTTACAGGGTAAAGCTTTTCTTTCCACTCCGGTGTCTCGACCTTTGTTCTTACGTCAAGTCGTTCCTAGAAAAACTTCACCCGTAAAGAGTTACCTCCACTCGATCTTCTATTAACACACCAACAGTACAGAGGTCAATATGGGTGCTCCAGCTAATGGCCTGATCGGCTCGACTTCTTGGATGGGCTGCGATAGCGTGGATTCACCCGGATAGTCCCACCTCTGGCTTCGGGTACCAGGTTTTTCCTGCAAGAGAGGAGACCTCAAACTCTCGTCCTTTTCCAGCCTACGAACAAAAGCGCAAGAATACCCACAACGACGGCCATCACCACCCACGACAAACCCGAAGCAGTCATCTCTACCTCTTCCCTTTTTTCTTCCACCATCTCAAATCCTTCTATATTCTTTCCTCTTGTTTTAGCCTTTACGCTCTCTTCCTTTTGAATCTCTTCGATGGTCTTTTTTAAACTC
>DTYH01000190.1 GCA_012961955.1 Desulfobacterales bacterium
ATATTAAAAGAATGTTGGCATACTCGAGCATTGCCCATGCTGGTTATATCATGGTAGCTATGGTGGCCGGATCCGGATTGGGAACCTCAAGTATTATGTTCTATATCCTTGCCTATGCCTTTATGAACATGGGTGCATTTGGCGTGGTGATCATGCTGGGTTCCCGGGGACAACTTGGGGAGGATATTGACGATTACCGGAGCATAGGTTATCTGAGACCCCTATTGGGGCTTTCCATGACGATATTTATGTTTTCACTGGCAGGCATACCTCCAACAGCAGGATTTGTGGCCAAGTTTTTTATCTTCAGCGCTGCTGTTAAGGCTGGGTTTATATGGTTAACCATAATCGGTGTGTTAAATAGTGTTCTTTCCCTCTATTATTACCTCAGGGTGATAGTCTACATGTACATGTATGAACCGGAAGATAAAGCCGAGAAGGCTTCGTTGATCTATTCCCCTGCTTTGATCGTGGCATTAATCATTTCCGTTATAGCCACCTTACAAATCGGGATATTTCCTTCCTTTTTCTATAATCTTGCCAAGGAGTCTATACTTTCGTTCTTATGATAGACCAGGAGTTTTTGGGCACAGAGACGTGTAAACCACCTTTGCTCAGAATTCCGGTGCAGGGTTATACCTTTATAATGGGTGATATCATTAAGAACTTGTACCTTGACACGGATGTGCAATTGCGTTAGATTCAAATAAAATCTGTATCTATTCAACTCCTTGTAGCTTCTACGGTGATCACAGATACTTTTGTCAGGCAATATGTCAGCGTATTGAACTATGCGTCTTGCATTTTGATGGATCTAAGGCTTGCGCCGTTAGTTATGGGAATAAATTCTATTAAATATATAACTTGATCACGTGAGTAAAGAGGCACACACGCTTTGGGTGAAACTTTCGTAACACCGTAGCCTCTTGAAACAAACCTGGCCAGCGTCAAAAGAGAAACGGGATACCGAATATACGTTCAAGGATGCAAGTTATATGAGGCAGTCGGCGGATTATAGTGCACGTAAGTATCATGTTCGGCATGGCATCTTATACGTCACCTAAATCGCAGTGGGGTGAAGCCCCACCCTAGGAATATCATCAAGTCATAAAGGTTACAGCTGTTTGCGTTATGAAGGGTTCTGCAGGTAGTCATAATTAGAGCGACTCTTGCGGGATATTACACACCCCGGCGTTACAGGCAGCGGCATATAAAATGCCGCGCCACAGGTTTATGGAATTATGCAGACAACTATGATCTCGCATCGTGTATCGTAAGTTCAGCTTGAGCTAGAGTCTGATCCAAGGTGCTTGTTTCACAATGCTAAAGTGTTATAAACTTTAGAGCCTGGGTTTTAGTAGGATCTTCCCAGGATAGAACTAAAGAATTCATAAAGAGGGATCTGGTACCAGAAGATGTTAGTCGATTCCCATTGTCATCTAGAAATGCCTCAATTCAAGAACGACCGTGACGAGGTCATAAAGAGGGCCAAGGAGAATGGATTAGAATACGTGATTACTGTGGGTACGGATAAGAATAGTTGCAAAAAGGCAATAGAATTGGCTCATCGCTACAAAGAGGTCTACGCGGTTATTGGGATCCATCCTCACGTTGCTAAAACTGTGGATCAGAGTACCTACCCATTACTGAGGAGTTTATCCAAGGATGAAAAGGTGCTGGCCATAGGGGAAATTGGACTCGATTTTTATCGTAATCGTTCTCCAAGGGATGTTCAGATGAAGGTCTTCAGAGAACAGATTCATCTGGCCCAGGAGTTAGACCTTCCTATAGTTATTCACGATCGAGATGCCCACAGGGAGACCGTTAAGATCCTAAACGAAGAAAAGAGAGGGGATTACAAAGGTATATTTCACTGTTTTTCGGGTGATTACGATATGGCCCGGAAATGTCTTGATATGGGTTTTTATCTTTCTATTTCTACAACAGTGACCTACAGAAACAACTACCGCCTTCAGGAGATTGCGCGGAGGGTACCCCTGGAGAGACTCGTTGTTGAAACCGATGCGCCTTTTCTTACACCTGAGCCTTACCGAGGAAAGCGAAATGAGCCCTCATACGTAAGGTTTGCTGCAGAGAAAGTAGCTGCTTTGAAAAACTTGAGCTATGAAGATGTGGCCCGTGTCACATCCTTGAATCTGTATACCGTATTTGGCCTTGGTAGGCCACCTGCCAAAGGGACGATAGCCTATAAGATTCGAGATTCTCTCTACTTGAACATTACCAATCGGTGTACTAATCGGTGTATTTTCTGTCCTAAGCCAGCTTCTTACCTGGTAAAGGGTTACGATTTGGAACTCTCGAAGGAGCCTTCTGTTAAAGAAGTGCTTCAGGCTATTGATGATCCAGCTGCCTACAAAGAGATTGTATTTTGTGGGTTTGGTGAACCCCTCCTTCGCCTGGGCGAACTTATTACCATAGCTGGGGAGTTGAAGAAGAGAGGGGCTCGGATTAGGATTGACACTGATGGTCAGGCTAATCTGGTGCATAAGAAAAATATCCTACCCCAGTTGAAAGGAATAGTCGATTCCATATCTGTAAGCCTTAATGCCGAATCTGGTGAGACGTACCAGAAACTGTGTAATTCGCCCTTTGGCACAGATGCCTATAAAGGGATCAAAGAGTTTATCCTTGAGGCCAGAAAGTGGATACCAGAAGTTACTGCTACAGTGGTAGAGATGAAATTTATTGATATATCCCGGTGCCAGGAGATAGCCGAAAAGGAACTGGGAGTTAATTTCAAATTAAGACCGTATAACGATCTGGGTTAGATGATGGGCTGACAACCTTTGTGGCACATGGAGACTATTCTTCCTTTAACGATGTTTGTTCAACCCGAGATTCAAGCTCTTCCAAACGCGCTTTTAAGGACTCAAGGTCTTTTTTGGACACGCCTTTTATCGCGCCGCTGATCTTCTCAAGGTGTGAGATCCCCTTATTTGTTGCTGAATCTATCCCTTTCAGGGTTGTCCTAATCCTACGCTTGACGTTTCTTTTTGTGTACTTTGCCATTACCCTCCCTCTTCGGACAAAGGAGTCAATAGTCTCCTTAGTCAGTACCATGACACCTAACCCTAAAAAGAACCCCTTCTTAACTAAGCTTAACATCTGAAAGACCCTCCTTCCATTTCAAGATTTGTCAAGAATTTCCCTTACCTTCTGAGATAGTTGTGATAGATTGAACGGTTTCTGGATAAATCCATTACATCCCCGCTCCATTATTTCAGTTGCCTCCCCGTTTATGCTATACCCACTGGCGAGAAGGACTCTTATTTCAGGGTTTATCCCTTTCAGTCTGTCAAATGTTTCCCTGCCGCCCATATCAGGCATGATCATGTCCAGAATGACAATGTCGATCTCTTTTGAGTTTTTCGTGTAGATTTCGACCGCTTCCTTTCCATTCCTGGCAGGGATCACCGTATATCCTAGTGCCTCAAGGAGCTCCTTGCCCACATCGAGTATCATTTGTTCATCATCTACAAGGAGGATTGTCTCAGTATCTCTCATGATTCTTCTTGTAGGACTCCTTCCTCTTTTGTAACTCCCTTTTCTGAGGCTGGAAGATAGATATTAAATGTGGCACCCTCCCCTTTCTTACTGTAGACATTTACAAGCCCGCCATGACTCTTTATGATACCATAATAGCCGATGGCGGTCCCAATCCGGCTGCGGTGCCAACATCCTTTGTTGTAAAGAACGGCTCAAATATCCGCTTCTGGGTCTTTTCATCCATGCCAATCCCTGTACCTGTACCGGATATCTTAACGTAATTTCCTGGTTATATATTGTAAGGTCTTATGTAATTCTCATCGATCCTAAATTCTCCGTTTTAATATACAGGTCTCCATCCCCAGGCATGCCTGCCAGCCGTTTATGTTATGTAAAGGTTTAGCAATACCTGTTCTACGTGTCCTCTGTCCACCTCTGCTGTGTCCATGTATCCTGCTGAAATTCTGTATGAATCTTTATTTCCTTTTTGGTACGACCAAACATGCTCGAACCCTTCATGATTACTTCGTTCAGATCAGCCGGTTTCACGTTGTATCTACCGAATCTGGCAAACCCCAATAATTGAGTGGTCAAGTCTGTCCCTCTTTGAACCATCTCTTCGATCGCTTTAAGGTGATAAAAATGCGGATGTTCTGAGTCAATATTCATTGACATTAGGGATTATGCCCCTGGACACACGTGAGGAGACCGTTAAAATCGTGGGGAATGGCTCTAGCAAGTGTGCCCACGGCCTTCATCTTCTGGGCCTGCTGAAACTGTGCCTCTATTCTTTTCGTTTGAGTAATGTCTTTGAGCGAACCCGTTACTCTTACCACTCTCTTCCTGATTCATCCCAAATGAGGGTGACATTCTCAAAGATGTTCTTTATGCTCCCATCCCTGCATCTTATCCTGTACTCAATGGTCATCCTGTCATACGGCCCTTTAAACGCGGCAGCGATTCGCTTCCTGTTCTTCTCAAAATCCTCTGGAAGAATTATCCTCTTTCTAAGAAGGTGCGGGTATTCACCACCCCTTCTGCTGTGTACCCCAGTGTCTTCTTACATTTCGGTGAAATATAGATTGTAAAGAGCTCGTTCTTAACCTGAAACTCACAAATTATATCCGGAGTAGCATGGCCCACCAGGCGATATTTTTTCCTCACTCTTGTGTAGTCCCTCCTCGGCCTGTTTGTGTTTACGTTCCGTCTCATCCTTGATAGTCCCATTAAAAGCAAGGAGTCGACTTGAACTATAGCGAATTAGAATCCACCGGTTACCCATCCAGTGGATAGAACCATCAGGGTGAAATGGGCGTTATTCAGCCTCGCCCCTACTAATCCTTGGCTAAAGAATCGGCTGCGGCCTTTCTGATTTCATCCCTGTCCTCTGGACGGACATAGAACAAGACACTCTCAGGAGTAGGTGAGTTTTCGCCTTCTCCTTGAGCCGCGTAAGGCTCGGAACCCAGTTTGTTAAGGAAAAGAAAACTACGGGAGGGGGTGTTATACTCATAGATAACATCCATCGATCTGTCAGCAAGCCTTTTAAAGTCCTCAGGTACTCCCTCAGCCGGGTCTCCGTCTTGTTTTCCTTATACTTTGCCAGTCCTGACTCGAGATACTCTATTCTCTTCTCCAGTTTTTCATAACTGGGTTTTGCCGTTCTTTTCAATTTCTACTTTAAACTCTTGCTCATTTATGTTAAATATCCAGCAAGTCTATAAAGCTTCTTTGTCAAGATATCTTATATCAGATTATAACATGAGGCAAGATTGAATCCTCCAAATTCTTGAAAAAACGAAACTTGGGCGGTGCGAGGTGAGACTTTGCTTGCCAGAGTTTTGAGCAGTGCAGTTCTGGGAATTGATGCATACGTGGTGGAGGTGGAGGTGGACATCACCCGAGGACTTCCTGCATTTGCCACTGTTGGTCTACCCGAGGCAGCTGTGAAAGAGAGTAAGGATCGCGTGAAGGCTGCCATAAACAATTCAGGATATAGATTCCCGGACGATCGTATCACGGTCAACCTGGCACCAGCCGATATCAGAAAGGAGGGTACTGGATTTGATTTACCCATGGCGGTGGGGATATTAGCTGCCACGGGTATCATCCCCGGGGATGGTCTGTCTCGGTATTTGATCCAGGGGGAGTTATCCCTTAACGGTCGTATCAAACCGATTCGAGGTTCTCTTCCCATGGCACTGAGGGCAAAGGAGGCAGGGTTTGAGGGAATTATCATACCCCGGCCAAACGCCCGAGAGGCCGCAGTGGTGGACGGAATATCCGTCTTTCCTGTGGACACACTCTCGCAGATAGTTGAATTTTTTAGGGGTCTGAGATCGATATCACCTGAGGTGCTTCATATTGAGTCGATTTTTAAAGAAGGTTCGACCTTTGATGTCGATTTCAATGAGGTAAAGGGCCAAGAGCATGCTAAACGAGCCCTGGAGGTGGCTGCTGCGGGTGGTCACAACATTATTATGGTAGGCCCGCCAGGATCAGGAAAGACCATGTTAGCCAAACGCCTTCCTACTATATTGCCGCCACTCAGTTTTGAAGAGGCAATAGAGACCACCAAGGTGTTTAGTGTCGCAGGTCTCTTGGACAAAGACCAACCACTTGTTACTACCCGTCCATTCCGTTCCCCGCATCATACCATATCCGATGCCGGCCTGATAGGCGGAGGGCATGTCCCCAGGCCTGGGGAAGTAAGCATGGCCACTAACGGGGTTCTCTTCCTGGATGAACTACCTGAATTCAGGAAGAATGTTCTGGAGGTACTACGTCAACCGATGGAGGACGGCCAGGTAACCATATCGCGCGCTGCAGTTAGTATTACCTATCCGGCAAATTTCATGCTTGTAGCGGCCATGAACCCGTGTCCGTGTGGCTACCTTTCCGATCCCAACCACGAATGTATATGTACTTATTCGCGTATCCACCGATACCGATCCAAGATTTCAGGACCACTTTTAGACCGTATAGATATTCAGGTGGAGGTTCCAGCAGTACCCTACAAGGATCTTTCTAATATCAAGGAATCAGAATCGTCTTACTCTATTAGGAATAGGGTGGTTCGGGCCCGGGCGATTCAGGTGGAACGGTTCAGTCACGCCAGGATCCATTGTAATGCTCAGATGGGCAATCGTCACATAAGAAAATATTGCCAGATAGATCCCGATTCTCAGACCCTTCTGGAGATGGCCATAGACAAGCTTGGTTTGAGCGCTCGTGCGTTTAGCCGTATACTAAAGATTGCCAGAACCATTGCCGACCTGGAAGAGGCGAGAGACGTCGCTGTTCATCATGTCTCTGAAGCCATTCAATATCGGAGTCTTGACCGGGACCCTCTCATGTTGAAAAGGTCTCTATAATCGTTTACCTCTCTAGCTCGTAGTTGACAGTTTCCAAGAAACTCATTTTGCGAACGACAAATTAGCCTTTTTCCGAGACCGTCATAGTTTACTGGCCGTCCAAAAATGAGCTGTAAAACGTACAGAAATACCGCCTAGGTTTCCAATTTCGGCTCCGCTTCCAGCTTTTTCAAAGAAATCCAAGGGCCGTGAAGGCTCAACCCAGGTCCCAGGCGTAAAATAGTTTCATCTTCTTTTCGTGAACTCTGTAAGCAAGATTCGGGGGAGCCGATCCTTAATAAAAGCCCTTGTTTAGAACAAACGGGATCAATCCTCCAGCATTTATGAGCTCTTGCATAAAGGACGGGATAGGGGTGGTGTGGTATGCAGTGCCAGCACTCAGGTTTTTGATGATACCCCGTTCTGTGTCCACTTCCACCTCGTCGCCATCGTCTATCCCCTCGGCCGCATCGGGACTTTCAAGGATGGGAAGCCCCATGTTGAAGGCGTTTCGGTAGAATATTCGCGCAAAACTTACGGCTATTACGCAGGATATGCCGGAGGCCTTGATGGATATGGGAGCATGTTCACGGGATGAGCCGCAGCCGAAGTTTCTACCAGCTACGATCACATCACCCGGCCTCATTTTACCGACAAATTCAGGGTCTGCATCCTCCATACAATGCTTTGCCAGCTCTGCTTCGTTGCTGGTGTTTAGGTAGCGAGCAGGGATGATAGCATCGGTATCAATATCGTCTCCGAACTTCCAGGCCTTTCCTTTGAAAATCATCGTTCTAATCCCTTATGAGTTCTAGCAGGTATTCATCGTGTTTAGCATTCCAGTGAATGGTTACAGGTCTCCCGGGTGTATTATTCGGCCTGCAACAGCTGAGGCAGCTGCTACCGCAGGATTGGCAAGATAGACCTCACTTGCTGGATGCCCCATTCTCCCCACGAAATTCCTGTTGGTAGTGGTCACAGCTCGTTCACCTTCGGCCAAGACTCCCATATGTCCGCCAAGGCATGGGCCACACGTGGGTGTACTGATAACGGCTCCAGCATCCAGAAATATCTGGAAAAGGCCTTCGTCTACGGCACGCCTATAAACCTTCATGGTCGCTGGTATAATTATCATTCGTACGAATGGAGCGACCCGTCTTCCCTTGAGAACGTTTGCCGCTTCCAGTAGGTCTTCGTACCTTCCGTTCGTGCATGATCCCACCACAACCTGATCGATAGGGATGTTGCCAGTCTCTGAAACATTGATGGCGTTTTCAGGTGAGTAGGGGAGGGCTACTTGAGGCTCCAGGTCGGAGACATCGATCTCCAATACCCTAGCATACGAAGCATCTGGATCGCTCCGAACCATCCTGTAAGGTCTTTTTGCCCTCGGTTTTACATACTCCTCTACAAGAGAATCGCCATTGAAAAGGCCTGCCTTTGCTCCGGCCTCAATGGCCATATTGGCCATGGAGAACCGTCCTGACATGGGAAGGTTCTCGATAACCGGCCCGGTGAACTCCATGGCCTGGTATCTAGCCCCTTCCACACCTATCTTAGAGATGGTGTGGAGTATCAGGTCTTTTCCCACTACATATGGGTTAATTTTTCCCGTGTAGATAATCTTTAATGTTTCTGGTACCCTGAACCACGTCATACCTGAGATCATGACTGCGGCAAGGTCTGTACTCCCCATACCTGTGGAAAAGGCATTGATTGCTCCATAGGTACAGGTGTGGCTGTCCGCCCCAATAACCAGATCACCTGGAACCACAAGGCCCTCCTCTGGGAGAAGCGCGTGCTCAATCCCCATGGTGCCCACGTCATAGAACCAGGTCAGGTTCTGCCTCCGGGCAAAATCGCGAACCAGCTTTGAATGCTGAGCTGACGCGATGTCCTTGTTTGGGACAAAATGGTCATTAACCATGATGATCTTATCTGGATCGAAGACCTTTTTCACGCCGGCCTTTTCCATAATGTCGATCGCAATAGGTGATGTCACATCGTTTCCTAAAGCCACATCAACCCGGCAGAAGACCAGTTCCCCGGGCTCGACGTTACCTCTTCCGCAGTGGGCAGCAAGGATCTTCTCCGAAAGGGTCATTCCTCGTCTGGTGTTGTCCCTCTTGTTCTCTTTCATCTTCATTTTTTTCGTGATTTCCTATGCAATTTCTGCTAATCTAAAGTCAAAGTATTCCCGTCTATTCTTTCGTATGACAATAAAATCCTTCTTGGGTTGATGCTTTTCGGCCTCGATTCTGATCTTATGAGATCCCGGAGGGAGGTCTACCACACACTTACCAGTACCTTTAAACGAATCGTTGATAAATATCTTGGCATTATCTGGCTTTACTCTGATAATGGTCTGCTTTTTAGGTAGCTGGAACTTAAAAGATTCTGGCATATTCTTTCTTACTACTATGTAGTTTCTTAGTGGATCGTAACCGTATGCTGAAATATTGATCTTATGGCTTCCTGGCTCTAGGTGAAGCGTTACCTTTCCGTTTCCTCTATGCCGATCATCGATAAAGATGTCAGCATCCGGAGGATCGACTTTAATACTGGTGAGGATTTTCTTTAGGTTAAAACTGAAGAATTCCTCGCGGCTATGCCGAACCACTATGTAGGTTTTTACGGGAAGGTGTCCATCCTTCTCTATGCGGATTTTGTGTGATCCAGGGAGTAGGTCGATGGATAGATTAGACAGACCCACGTCTTTGTCATCAATAAATACTCTTGCCTCTCCTGGATAGGTCTTTATATGACTTACAATTTTAGCTAACGTAAAATGAAACTTTTGTTCTGGCTTAGATAATACCACAAAATGGTTCTTAATGGAATGGTATCCAGGCGCTTCTATCCGAATCTTGTGGGTACCAGGCACGAGTTTAAGGGAGGCTTCTCCTTTTGTTGTTTCCTTATCATCTACGATAATAGTTGATGTTTTTGGATCACTGGTAATGGTTACCCTGACTTTTTTCCCTAAAAACACCTCCTTAAGACCTTTTAAGAGTTTAGTAAAGATTCCCATAGTGACACCTCCTTACCTGGTTTAAGGTTAAAATTTAGAAAGACCTAAATTTGTCTGGTACGATATATATGAAGATATTATCTTCTTACAAAGGGAAGCCTTTGTGGGAATCTGTAGATCGTAAGCTAACTCCTTAGAAGAAGTGTATCTGTGCAGTTGCCAGGGCAAGATGTTTCGCATCCTGATCCTTTCAAAGAGCCAAAGTGTTCTATAAATCTTCTTTAATTTAGATTATATACAATGTCAATAATTTTATGACCATAAATATGCTAAGTAGAATAAGCGGTCAAGTCGAAAGAATAAGCTATGTCAGTGAAGAGACGGGGTTTACGGTAGCTCGGTTGAAGATAAAGGGGCAAAAAGGGCTGGTAACCGTTGTGGGTAACCTCCCGGGCGTAAACCCTGGGGAAGTTCTTGAGTTGGACGGTGAGTGGTATAACCACCCGAAATTTGGCAATCAATTCAAGATCGTTAATTATCGTTCGGTCGTTCCAGCCAGTGTGTTCGGGATCAAAAAATATTTAGGATCTGGTCTTATCAGAGGTATTGGACCGGTGATGGCAAGAAGGCTGGTCAAAAGGTTCGGCAAAGACACACTAAAGGTAATTGATGAGGAGCCTGAAAGACTACAAGAGGTTGAGGGGATCGGTCCTAAGCGGATACGGATGATTAGAGAGGCCTGGGAAACCCAGAAAGATATTAGGGAAGTGATGGTCTTTCTTCAGGGTCATGGAGTAAGCTCAGGATATGCGACCAAGATATATAAGGAGTATGGCAGGGGATCGATCGATGTGGTACGGAACAATCCTTACCGATTGGCATCTGACATATTCGGCATAGGGTTTGTCACTGCTGACAGGATTGCAGAAAGTATAGGCATTGAAAAGGACGCTCCTGTGCGTGCTGAGGCAGGGATACTCTTTGTCCTGTCGCAGGTAGCAGAAGATGGTCACGTCTATTACCCCTATGAAGAGCTTATAAAGAAGTGTCAGGACATATTGGACGTGGAGCGTGAGATTGTTTTAAAAGGGATTGCAAAAGTTGTTGACGAAAAGAGGATAGTGATCGAAGACCTAAACGACGATCTCATGGAGTTTAAAGAAAAGCATAAAGCGGTTTACCTTGCTGGATATCATACTGCTGAGGTTGGGATCTCTGAGAGATTAAGATCCCTCTTGAATGCGTCGTCAAAGATCAGGCCGATTGACGTAGAGAAGGCGGTGAGGTGGGTTCAGAGTCGTATTGGTATGATACTTGCCGAGAAGCAAGTGGAAGCGGTCAAGAAAGCTATACAGAATAAGATACTGGTGCTTACAGGAGGTCCAGGGACGGGCAAGACTACTATCATCAGGTCCGTGCTGGAGATATATAAGACTCTTAACTGCAAGATTGTGATGGGAGCACCAACCGGAAGAGCTGCCAAGAGGATGACGGAAGCTACTCACCATGAGGCCATGACTATCCACCGCCTCCTTGAATACAGCTTCAGCAAGAGGGGCTTTAAAAGAGACGAAAACAACCCGCTGGACGCCAATGTGGTCATTATAGACGAGGCCTCTATGATAGACAATCTCCTGATGTATCATCTCCTTAAAGCCGTTCCGATAAATGCAGTTCTTATCCTCGTTGGGGATGTGAATCAGCTTCCGCCTGTTGGCGCTGGAAACGTTCTTAAAGACATTATTAATTCAGGGGCTGTGCCAGTGGTAGAACTGAACCAGATATTCAGGCAGGCCATGGGGAGCCTCATTATTACCAATGCTCATAGAATCAACCAGGGGGAGTTTCCGAGGACAAAACCTGTGTATTCTAGCCAGCCTTCTGATTTCTATTTTATTGAAAGGGAGGAGCCAGAAGACATTCTCGCCACGATCATCGAGCTGGTAAAGGAGAGGATACCCGAAAGGTTTGGTCTAGATCCCATTGATGAGATTCAGGTTTTAACACCGATGCACAGGGGCGTGATAGGTGCTGGCAACCTAAACGCTACATTGCAAAACATATTGAACCCTTCGTCAGAGAAGGTAGTAAGAGGGTTGAGGACATATAGGGTTAATGACAAGGTCATGCAGGTCACCAACGATTATGAAAAGGAGGTCTTTAACGGAGATATCGGGAGGATCACCTCGATCGACTATGAAACACAGGAGGTAGTGGTAAATTTTGATGGAAAAAGTGTAGTTTATGATTATGCTGATTTGGACGAACTAGTGCTGGCATATGCAATATCCATCCATAAATCACAGGGAAGCGAGTATCCAGCAGTTGTTATACCCATCCATACGCAGCATTTTATCCTTCTACAGCGCAATCTTATATACACCGGTGTGACAAGAGGAAAGGACCTAGTAGTTATAGTGGGCACAAAGAAGGCTCTGAGTATCGGGATCAAGAATGACAAAACCAGAAGGCGTTATACCAGGCTTAGAGAGAGGCTTGCTCTATGAAATTTTTAGCTTTTTTTGGGCCCATTTCGCCAGTTCTTCTCGTCTTATCTTGACATTATGCCGTATATCCACAGGAAAAGAGGGGTGAAACAACACGGCATCAATAGGGATGCCGTGATCATTGGCCACGGCCATGAGCCTTTCTTCCCATTCCTTCTTCTTTGACCCATGAGGGATTTTCCCATCACTCGGTTCAATTACCATAACGGCCTTTTGGCCAGTGTCGGGCGAGGGTATACCGACCAGGGCAGACCTCGCAACTCCTTCAAGTTGGTTAAATATGGCTTCAACCATAACGGGAAAGAGGAGTCTTCCGCACCTTTCTACACGATGTGCCTTTCGGCCCACAAACCAGAGCCTCCCCTCTTCGTCGAAGTAGCCCAGATCCCCCGTGCGGTGCCAGAAAGTCTCTCCATCGATAATCTTGGCCCTTGTTGTTTCTTCAGGTTCGGCAAAATACTCCCGGGTGATATAACCCCCCCGTACCAGGATTTCGCCTACCTCTCCGGGCGGAACAGAGAACGAATCAAGGCTTCTGCCTGACAGCTCGATATGATCATCAGTAATGGATATGATCCTCATTTCCACTCCAGGAAGAGGCCTGCCAACACAGGTTCCCCTTCCTTGCCTGGTGAGCGGAAGGGTCTTTTTGCAGATTTCATTCCCGGTGATGGAAGTGAGCAATAGCGCTTCCGTGGCCCCGTACGGTGTATAGGTGTTGCCGCTGGGTAATATATTACGAAACCGTTCCAGGATATCCCCTGGCACAGGAGCCCCAGCAATAAGAATCCGTCTCACGGACGGAAGCTTTATATCGTGTTTTTCGCAATACCTGCCGACCCTGTTCCAGATGGCGGGAGAACCAAAGGTATTGGTAACTCCGTGGTTGTTAATAGCCTCGACGATCTTTGCAGGGTTTACCTCGGCCGGCTTTGTGGGGTCCATATCAGGTATAACAGCAGTGATGCCAAAGGCGGTACTGAAAAGCACAAATAGGGGGAAGGTCGGCAGATCCAGATCGTTTTCATCTATCTGGTAGAAGCTCTTAACAGTGTGAACCAGGGCCTTCAACATGGGATGAGTGTAGACAACCCCCTTTGGAGGACCTGTACTTCCTGTGGTAAAAAATATGGCGGCTATGTCTTTATCCCCGGGGTTAAAGATAGGAAACGTGCCACTCTTTTTCAATCTCAGGGCTTGCATGGTAACACCGCCCCAGGACCAACGCCTGCCCACGGTTACTTTGACACTAATGGTTCGGAAGTATTTTGGAAACAGTATTCTGACAAGGTGTGCTTTAGGGATCCCAAAAAAGGCTCGTGGCTGAACCTGTTTTATACAGGATACCATTCGATAGATCCCCATTCCGGGATCGATCAGCACGGGCACTGTACCGGTTTTCATTAAAGCAAAGGTTAAGGTCACAAACTCCAGGCTGGGTGAAAGAAGTACAATGGCTCGGTCCCCAGGCGAAAGCCCTGTCTTCTTAATACCATGTGCCAGCCAGTCGCTCTCTTCGTCCAACTGCTTAAAGGTTAGATGAGTGTACGCCACTCGTCCTTGTCTATCACGACCATGGGGGAATATTACCGCCTTTTGGTAAGGCTTTTTTTCGGCCATGAAGGGTAAACATGCTGCTATGTTCGGATGAGATAGATCTCTGTCTTTCATATCAGGTTGAAGATCTTTAATCGTAACACTTTAGCTCCTTGAAAAAAATTATGATCAGTCAATTTTTTCAAGACGCCAAATTGTTACCTTAAGCCGCATTTGCCTTTAGAAATGCTGATATCATCGGTACAATTCGCTCGTACGCATCTTCCTGCAAATAATGACCGGCATCCGGTATAATTCTCACCTCAGCTTCTGGAAAGATAGAACACCATTTTTCCAGGACTTTCTTGTTCAGGACAAAATCCTTGCCGCCCCATAGGATTAGTATGGGGCGGTCTTTAAATTGTATCAGATTTTCTTCGATCGTGAGCATTAAATCATATGACGGATCTCTCGCTGAGAGTGTAACGTCCTGGACAAACCTCAAAACAGCAATCCGATTGCCATAGTTGTTATACGGAGCAAGGTATGCTCTTCTTATCTGAGGTGTTATGCGGTCTTTGTGCATTACAGCAAAGGGGATAGCCAGCCGGACAAAAAGGTTCAAAACGCGCACTATGATTTCTCCAAGTACGGGGGTTCGACATATCCGGATGCGCCACGGAAAATGGTAGTTTTCAGGCGGTGGAAAAGCAGCGGTATTTAATATTACAAAGCGTTTTACCCTTTCAGGGTTTCTAACTGCAAATCCCATCCCTATTGGGCCACCCCAATCGTGCATGATGAGTGTTATGTCTGACAGATCGAGGTAGGTCACCAGTGCCTCCAGGTTGCTGATATGATTTTTTAAGGTGTAATCATAATCTTGTGGCTTGTCTGAAAATCCGCAGCCGATATGGTCCGGTACAATAGCCCTGTTTGTCTTGCTCAATTCCGGGATGAAGTTACGGTAGAAGAAAGACCATGTAGGATTCCCGTGCAGCATGAGGAGAGGCTCTCCTTTGCCCTGGTCCAAATAGTGTAGCCTGTGCCCCTTGATTTTAACAAAGTGGGATTGAAATGGATAGAGCGGAGCAAATATCCCATTAATGACGGGCATTATTTTCCACCTTTACGTAGAAGTAACGAGGCCTTTGTACAACCCGCTTTTCATTCATTCCCATGTGCTTTTTCACCCATCCATGGATTCGGTCATTAAGGTGTCGGTTCACGGTATATTCCGGTTCTTTAACAATAGGCAGGATATTCCTTGTCCCGGGTTTAATATTCAGCTTCCGGCATCAAACGGTTCGGGATTCCCCCACTCAAGTGGCCCGTTCGCCCCGTTAAATTTCCCGAAGGGAACCCTGTTTAACGGGGTGAACTTTGCCCGGGTGGGTATCCCAAAAAGCTCATAATGGTCGTTCAAAGAGGTTATGCACGCGTCTCTAGCCGATCACCGGATTAATGATGTCTATGAATGGCTACCCAGTCTGTCCGTGACATAGGAATTGGGGAAACCGCGTACCCATCTGAGCCAAAACAAGGCAGACTGCTGAGGGGTAACGAATCTTCATTAGTAGGTAACTGGAAAACAAGGACTGGAAACATCGGGGGTGAAAAGAAAAGCTCCATCCCATGGATACCCAGAATGTATCTGTGGTGCCGAAGGCGGGACTTGAACCCGCACGGGTGTTACCCACTGCCCCCTCAAGACAGCGTGTCTGCCAGATTCCACCACTTCGGCACATCTATGCTACTTTTCTTGACTACTTTCGACCCCTTTTTTCTCGGGTAACGATTTAGCTTTAGGTGTAACGTCTACCCGTTGTGTCTGTGTCTGAGAAGGAGCTTTTAGATCAATCATGACAGATTTGGTTGTTCGATGACTCGAGACATAGGTAATTATCAAGGAAGTAGCCATAAATATAATGGCCGCCCCGGTTGTCAACTTGGTCAGAAATGTAGTAGCACCCGTACTTCCAAACAAGGTCTGGCTGGAACCACCACCAAAGATTGCTCCCATGTCAGCGCCTTTCCCTGTCTGCAAGAGCACTATCATGATTAGTGCTATACATACAACTACATGGATTATTATCAAAAATGTTACCATGAAAGATTGGTTTCTGCTGTCCAAGGTTGACGGTTTTGTAAAAAGCCGGAATTTGCTTTTTTGGGTCATTCCCGCGCAGGTGGGAATCTCGTTGTTACAACATGTTATGGACTCCCGCTTTCGCGGGAGTGACGGCTTAAGAGACTTTTTACAAGACTAGTCGTTAAATCGAATAATACCTGCAAAAGATTCGGCCTTCAGGCTTGCCCCTCCAACCAGTGCACCATCTACGTCGGGCATCGACATCAGGCCTTTGATATTTTCTGGTTTTACACTTCCACCATACAATATTCTGAGCGATTTTTCAACCAAAATTCCAAATTTTTCTTTCAATCGTTTTCTAATATGACTGTGGGCCCCTTGGACCTGATCCCTCGTAGCCGTTTTGCCCGTACCAATGGCCCATACAGGTTCGTAGGCTATGGTTAGGTTGTGGATATCATCGGATGTAAGCCCTTGCAGGCATCTTTCTAACTGATTGTCAAGCACCGAATATGTCTGGTTCGATTCTCGCTCTTCCAAGGATTCGCCAATGCATAAGATAGGCTTTAGCTCAGCGTCTAGGGCAGCCCTGATCTTCTTACTGATGGTCTCATCGGTCTCACCAAAGTGTTGACGTCTTTCAGAATGGCCAATGATAACATAACTGCATCCGGCTGACCTTAGCATACTCGGTGATATTTCCCCTGTATATGCCCCTTCTGTTTTCCAGAAAAGGTTTTGACCTCCCAGTTGAATATTCGAACCTTTTATAATTTCGTAAACAGTGCCAAGGGCAGTGAATGGAGGAGCTATCATGATATCTACACCATTTACGTCACATACTAATTTTTTTAATTCTTCTGCCAATTCTGCCGCTTCCGGTCCTGTTTTGTACATCTTCCAGTTACCAGCTATAAAGGGTTTCCGATCAGCCATGGTTCTATTCTCCTTACAGTTGTTTTCCAATTAATGCGGCTAGGTCTGCCATCCGGGTGGAATAACCCACTTCATTGTCGTACCATGAAAGTACCTTGACCAGATTGCCTACTACATACGTTGTTGGTGCATCCACTATGGAGGAA
The DNA here is from genome assembly GCA_012961955.1 of Desulfobacterales bacterium. GTDB lineage: Bacteria > Desulfobacterota > Desulfobacteria > Desulfobacterales > DTYH01 > DTYH01. Next base: position 17,049 of record DTYH01000190.1, read on the forward strand.
TATGTAGAACCATTGAAATCAACGGAGACCAGAGGTTCTTCACAATAACCTAGAATACCCTTGAGACTCCCTTCTGCAGCATTCTTTAGGGCGTTATTGACGTCATCTACAGTAATACCCCTCTTTTCGACCTGTGCTACAAGGTCCACAATGGAGACGTTCGGTGTAGGAACTCTTATGGCCAGGCCATTCAATTTTCCTTTCAGTTCCGGGATAACCAGCGAAACTGCTTTGGCTGCTCCAGTAGTGGTCGGTATCATGGAAAGAGCAGCAGCTCTTGCCCGTCTTAAATCCTTATGGGGAAAATCGAGTAGGCGTTGATCCCCTGTATAAGCGTGAATAGTGGTCATAAGACCACTCTCCATGCCAAAGCTTTCCATCAATACTTTGGCAACAGGGGCAAGGCAGTTGGTAGTGCAGGATGCGTTCGAAATGATATGGTGATTTTTTGGATCGTACTTCGAGTCGTTTACACCCATCACAATGGTAATATCGGGGTCTTGAGCTGGTGCCGAGATGATTACCTTTTTGGCCCCTGCAGATAGGTGTTTG
>DTYH01000191.1 GCA_012961955.1 Desulfobacterales bacterium
ACTTTCCCAAAATTTGATGGTCTCGTAAAAAGTCGGAGTCTGCCTTTTTGAGTCATTCCCGCGTAGGCGGGAATCGCGTTATTACAGCGCGTTAAGGACTACCGCTTTCGCTGGAGTGACGGGTTAGGAGACTTTTTACGAGACCATCAAATTTTGAAACACTCAATTCAGGTAAACCCCGTTGGAATTTCACACGGTGCATTAAACCCCTATAAGACTAGGGTCTCTCGCGCGCCCGTGTAAAAAAAGGTATATATCGATCTTGACCCCGTGCTTCCGCACGGGGCTTTTCTAACGGGGTAAAAAGAGGACGAGAATATGGTGAAAGAGCTTTCTGATAAAGTGGCGATTGTCACAGGGGCTGGTCGCTGGGGGACAGGCGGAGGAAGAAAGATAGGAATTGGGCCTGTAATTGCCCAGTATCTGGCCAGAGAGGGGGCCAAGGTAGTGCTCGTGGATCGTACCTCTCCCTTTGAAGATCATCCCTCATACGACCTGGCAACAGAGGTTGAATTGGAAGAGACGTTAAAGCACATCCGGGATGAGGGGTATGAGGCGATTGCTATTACTGGGGATGTTGGAATTAAAGAGGATGTGGACAAGATAATGGAGACCACCCTAAAACGATTTGGTCGCTTGGATATCCTGGTAAATAATGCTGGGGTATGTATTCTTCAGCCGGCTCTAGAGATGGATGAATCGGTGTTTGATCTTTCTCTGAGGGTGATGGTAAAGGGGACGTTTCTCTGTTCCAGGGCTGCGGCGAGGATAATGTTAGATCAGGGAACAGGTGGTAGGATAATAAATATCTCATCGATACTCGGGAAGATGGGTATCCTTTTCTGCACAGCTTATTCAGCTGCAAAGGCCGCAATTTTGGGAATGACTCGCGTGATGGCCCTGGAGTGGGCTCAGAAAAAGATAAATGTTAACGCAGTATGTCCAGGTTATATTGAAACGCACCTCCTGGAAGGGGTGGATGGTGTGTTCAATACAGGTGCTAAACTTCTTGGAGTCACTCCTAAGAGACAAAGACTTATTCTTCTGAATCAAGTACCGTACGGTAGATTCGGTACGCCAGAGGATGTGGCCGAGGTGGTATTATTTTTGGCCTCAAAACGGGCGGAGTTTATTACAGGGCAGGCTATTAATGTGGATGGCGGAACTATTATGTATTAGGGATTTAGGCTCTTCTAGAAATGAGTTGGTAAAATATAAGGATTCCAGGATTCAAGGTTAAAGGAGGTTCAGGAGAATATAGTAGATGCAAAGAGGACGCTTAAGTTACTAAGTAGAGTCCTTAGACAAATACTTGAATCCTGGAACCTTTCTTACCGGCTAAATAGGAGAAGAACCGAGATTTATAAACATGATAATAGATGTCCATACGCATGCGTTTCCTCCTGAAGTTGTGAAAAACAAAGAGAAGTTTCTGCGTAAAGACCCCCTTTTCAGACTGATCTACTCTAAGCCGAATGCGAGGTTGACCACAGTTGAGGGTATTGTACATAGCATGGATAGAACGGGTATTGAAAAGAGCGTCTTACTGGGTTTCCCGTGGCTTGACCATGGTTTGGTGAAGATGCATAACGATTATCTGCTGGAGGAAGGACGACTATGTAGAGATAGGGTGATCCCATTCTGCCAGGCCAGATTGTCACAGGGAAGCAAGGCAGCAGCCGAGATTGAGCGTTGTGTCAAAAAGGGGGCTCGGGGAGTGGGGGAGCTGAGCCTGGAAAATAATAGCCGTAGAGATACACAAAAAGCGGGGCTAAGCACGATAGCAGAAGTACTGAAGGAGTATTCTCTTCCAGTACTCATTCATGTGAGTGCAGTAGTGGGACGTCTCCACAGTGGAAAAGGAAACACTGACCTGGATCAGGTTTCGCAGATCATTGCCGCTCATCCAGAACTCGATATCATTCTTGCCCATTGGGGAGGTGGGCTCATCTTTTTTGAGCTTGTGCCAGAGATAGCAGCAATGAGTAAACATGTTTACTATGATACTGCTGCCACGTCATATTTCTATCTTCCTCAAATCTATCCCGTTTCCATCCAAATCGTAGGATCGGATCGTATTCTGTTCGGCACGGACGCTCCCCTTGTTCGTCCTGAAAGACAGATCGAGGACGTCCGGAGTATGGGGCTTGGTCCTGAGGTTGAAAAGGCCATTCTGGGTGAGAATGCGATGAAGCTATTGAGGATAAGATAGCCACATTCTAGTTAAGAGTTGGCATTTTTTTGTTCCTAATAGGAAAAGCTCTCATCAGCGTCAGTGTCGGTCGTGGGTGTCGGCGAACCGAACACGCACGATGGGCCGATACTGACACTGACCACCGACAACCGACTCCGTGACACCGAAGGAGGAGATATGAGACGTTATCTTGTAGAAGTGGGGATGGGGACAGATCTCCATCATCCTGATCCCACGAAGTGTGCTGTCCGTGCAGTAAGGGACGCCATCTACCATTGCTCCATGCTGGGGCTAAAGGAATGTAACCTGCTGCAAAGCATCAAAGACATGTATGTAAAGATCAAGATCTGTGTCCCTTTTCCTGAGAAGGTAGATAGGGATGCGGTCTTAAAGGAGATTCCTTACGGCCAGCGGGAGTTGGAAGTTGCAGACGGTGGCCTCCTTGAGGAAGGTAGCCTGTTACGCGACGGAAAACGGGACAACATCATGGTTGCAGTGGCTGCTGTGACAGTAATGGTGCCGTAGAGCTAAGAGCTAAGAGTGTAGAGCTTCAGACCTCGTTAATCAGTTAACAGCCTAAGTTGAGTGATTGTCGAATTTGCCGAAGATGCGAGGCGGCAGGGGTGCAGAAGTGCCAAGGTACCTGAAGCCGTTGCCAGCGCAGCAGATTCGGTAAACCCCGTTAGAATTCTGCCTGGGGAAGTAAAACCTGCTATCAAAAAATTCGGAACCTTTTCTAACGGGGTGAACAATTTTGGGATTCAAGATTCGTCTGGCTAGATTTCAAAAACTCGGACCTTCGCCCTGAAACAGTTTCGACCTTTTGACGTCAGACTCACGCTGGATCTCTTCCAAAAGCCTTCCAACTGTCAAAGAGAAGCCTAGTATGGTCAAAGGGAGTAGAAATAACTTGGCAATTTCACGAAATAGGCATAACATTTCATGAAAAAGAGGCGGGAAAGAGCAGGGTGCGAAATTTAGAGGTCAAGGGATCTGACGAAAAGTTGTATGCTGGGCTGAAGGCTCTTGCCGATGGATCTCTACTTTGGTGCGCACAAATCCCCAGAGGTTTGAGGCGAGCATAGCCAAAGGTGAGGCCCATAGAGCGATCAGTTGAAACCCAGCCTGCAGATACGGAGATTGCCGACGTCTTTTGGGAGCATTAAGGCATCCCTTCGGAGGTCGGGCAATCCTCAGGGTGATTTTATTGCGACTTCCGCCCTTGCTCACAATCTGGTTCCTGTCACCGACAGTACCGCTCACTTTAGTCGGATCCAAGGTTGGAAGCTAGGAAAGTGGAGGAGAGAAGGTCAATTCAATGAATGGGCTATCACTCTATTGCTGAGTCCCACCCCCACTTCAAACGGGTTATCTGCTTTATATTACCCGCTGATCCCCGCTGATTCTTAACCCGCTTCAAAAATGGCGGTTCAAGATAAGAATCAATGGCTGGTGTCATTCGGGTTAAGCACCAAATCTTGGAAAGACAGCCTACACTAGGCGATCGATTCTTGTCCCAGGTCAAAGTCTTAACTTAGTGTCCATCCATCGTTTAGCGCTAAGATTCCAGGCCAATTCTGCCCATATGGAGCGATTGAATTGTTGAAAAATCGTGTTTGATTCTCCACAGGCAGAGATGGGCCATAATGCTTCATAGACGAGACTTCTTCATCTTTGTCATTCCCTTGCATAAAAATCGTTCATTTGCTCATAAAAATCGAATATATTTATGTAAGTAAAAGGACGGATTCCTTATGCGAACTACCATAGATAGTGATGACAAGATACTTGAGTTAGCAATCGAATCGCCAGGTGCTTCCAGCGAGAAGAAGGGGGTGGAACCGCCTTACCACGCACACGGTCAGTGGTGGGGGCGGCAAGAAAATGTCTTAATCATCGCTCAAGGGAATTTTTGTTTGGGCAACACCCCGTCAAAGGCTGACCTCTCCTGCCTGTGGCTGTCGCGATCCCCGATAAGGAGCTAGATCGCATGAGTAAGGAGGAATTAGCGCGCTTGCGAGTCTTTGCGAAATTTCCGAAGATTCAATTTGCTGGGTAGACCCTTTATGCTGAGAAGATGGGATAAAGCGAAAGTACCCGGTCATGCCTGTATGCAGGTTCCGGCTTCCTGCGATGATGACGCCTTGGTCCTAAATGGATGTAAGGGAAAGAAATGGTCTGGAAAGTAGTTACTTATATTTATTGGGAGGTAGCTGTAGAAAGATTGGCAACATTTTATGATTCTGAGTCTATTTTTCGTTTTCCTTTTGGGACCTTAAGTACTTCATATAATTCCAGAATGACTGATCCATGGCCTTTGTTTCGCTCCAAAGCCAAGGGAAATGGCCATAATATATGGAAAGCTGTTTGTAAGCCTTTTGGGATGTTTCCTTTTGCTGCCTTAATTTCCAGACTGCGGCTATTAAGCCGGTCCTATCCGCACCGGCCATGCAATGGATAAGTATAGGTTTTGGAGGACGATTAATTAAGGATATAACCTTTTCCGATCGGATCGGAGAGACTTTTTTCTTAGGAGACAGGTGAAAAGCCAAAAACTTTATTCCTCTTTGTTTAGCGACCTGTATTTCCTCTTTGTACCACTGTGAACCTTGTTTCTTGGCCCTAAGATTTAGAATACTTTTTATCTAGTATATATCAATGTATTCCACCAATTCATCCCTGTCGAGCTGAGCGGAACGGTAGAGAACGCCTTCGCCGAGAGCATGAAAGTTTCCCACCTCTTCCATATAAATACACCGGGCTAAGGCTGATAGGCATAGCATGGAAAGGATTACTGTGAAGATACGTTTACCTATGTAGGGGATTTCCCGGGGCTCTCTTTTTTTTAAAACACAAATGAAATCCTTAGGCATAATCCACGCCTGTCACCGCCGATTTATTTTTCCCCCTGATCACCGGAATAAGAATAAAATGTCCACTATTCAGCGATTCAGGTAAGCTCGTTTCTTGCTTGCTTGAGGCAAATCGGTTGGGGGGTATATTGGTGCAGAACCTCTGGCACTCAGGACAATTTCTAGGGAGCCATTTTACCGGAGGCTTCAATTCCAACCTATGTGTTATATTTCACTAACCACTCCCCTAATTTCCGATTAAACCCTTCTAAATCCGTAACAACAAATCTTCATAGTAATCCACAAATTGCTCTTGTATCGTCCGATTAAACCTCTCATTATGGGCGTTCGTCTTTGGAGACTTAGGACATGTCCAGGAGTCAATCCCATTTTTGGTTGAAGTTTGAAGTGGCCTCTCCACTGTGGTGCCTCGCTGAGAAGATTGAGGCGGTGC
>DTYH01000192.1 GCA_012961955.1 Desulfobacterales bacterium
GGCGTGATTGATTGGCTCAATCCCACCATAATCTCTTTCGCCGACCTCCCGGAAGATTGCCGTGATGGCCGGAAATCAGAAGAGAAGTATTGTAAAGAGATCACTTCGATGGGGTATATCCTGCAGATCTTCTCTGTTTCGGTTCAGCCAAAGAAGTCATCATTGAATGCCTGAGACAGATGGACGTCTTGGCCCCTGGAGGCCGCTACATTTTTGCCCCGGGCTGCAAATACCCTCTTAATGTCTCCCTGTTGAATGCGCGGGCCATGGTCACCCCGGCGAAATTCTATTCAAAGTTCAAAGAGGAAAGAATGGATGAAACGAGGACCACCAATGTTCGATCTAGAACAGTTGCGGGATGCTGTAGTGAATGCCGAACGGGCTAAAATTGGGGTCCTCACACCTTTGGTCTGTGAAATGGGGAGCCTTCTGAAATACTCTCCGGAACACCTTATCCAGCGTTGGATGTGATCCGTAACCGTTTCAAAAAAAGACAAATTGCGATTCTTGAGCCGCTGCTGTCGTTGTAAGTATTCCAAGAGATCATCTCAAATATCTCTCAAAAATATGACCTCCCCACAAGAAAGGAACGAATAATCCTGGGAGTTATTGAAGGGGATATCCATGATATGGGCAAGAATATCATCGGAGAGATCTATCGCTCTTATGGGTTCCAGCTCTCTGACCTAGGGAAAAATGTCCCGGTAAGTCTCTTCTTGGAAAAGGCACAGTCAGCACAACCAGCGATCGTAGGGATCTCGACCATGATGAGCACCACCATTAACAAGGTGGTGACACTGATGGAATATCTCAAAAAAGATTTTGAGGGCATAAAGGTTATGGTAGAAGGGTCGTTTATCACCCCTGGGGTAGCTCGAACGATTGGTGCTGATGGGTATGCAAATCAGCAGCCACCTTGCTTGAAGAAACTGAAAGACTCCCCTCCCTCCCATGAAGGAATCCATAGGGTTAGAGATAAAAGACGTAAAAGAAGATGCCGTCCTACGATGTCCTGGCTACAAAACATGGGTCTTGCCCAGACCAGAGATTCAGGAGATTATCAAAAATTTAAGCCAACAGCCACTCTGTTTTGGAGAGGCGAAGGGAATTTTTACCCTTGTTCCCATAGAGACGGTTGATAAAGATCGAGTAGTCACTCCCCACGGAAACATAAAGAGTTCTCGGCTAGCTGCTATTGCCAGGAACGTTTCAACTATTGCTTTTGCGGCCCTGACCGTTGGGCGAACTATAGATCGAAAGATCTCTGAATCCTGTTCTCCATTTTAGGCTTGCGCACGGGATGCTATTGGGACAGTTATGACAGAAACAACAGCAGATTTACTCCTTTGCCGAATTAGGGAAGAGTCTGGTGTGGAGCCTTCCCTACCTTTCAGCCCTGGCTATTGTGATTGGGACCTATCGTAATAGAACTACTGGAAGAAAGCCTCATGATGATCCCACAGAAAAGCATCAGCCTTGTCACGCTTAACTGAATTCGTACTTCTAAAGGTGGATGTTTGAAGGTTGATCATGATTTTCTAACAAGGTAAAAAACTTCACCCCGTGGACAGTTACATTAGTCTTTGTGTTGGCATTGAGGAGTAACTCCAGTATTTTTGAATAAATTTTTTTGGAAATGTCTTGACATAAGAGATATAGGATAGTAAACTATTAATATTAAAGTCGGTACAGAAAGAAGTAATTATTAGCGTTCCTGAAAAATTCTTTTTTTTGCGCTAAACATTCCTTGTCTTCCTCGATCTGCTGTAATGAAGATTTAAGAGACAGACTTATTGCTCACACGCGCAATACTGGAACCAGTTACTGTACTCCATTCGCATACTGCTAAATAGTTGAGAAGATCCCCCCCAATGCACTGTTTCCCCACCTCTTTTTCGCCCCACTTGACATTCTAATCTGAACTCCCTATCGACCCTCTACTTTCTGTCTGGGATTTGATAATGATTCTTGAAGTATTCTTTTCTCCTAAGAAGTTCTCAACTCCTTTTTTCTCTTTACAGCCGTCATATCGTTCCTCGGATTTCCCACGCTCTTTCCTATGACGATCTTACACTAACAGAGGTAGTATAAGTATCAGATATCGCAAAACATGATGCTCATATACCTTTTCAAGGAAACCTTGCAAGGCAAAATTGAACGGGCTCTTGTCTTTTATTGGGATAACATAACCAAGGTTGGAGACATCGGAGTCTAAACCCCGTTAGAAAAACTTCACCCCGTAAACGGTTACCCTGCCGTTAACCTAGAAATTACCGAACTCCGTCTCAACCTCAACAAAAGGGGGATCATAAAGTTGGCTACTAAGATTACTATGCCCAAATGGGGAATGACCATGAAAGAGGGAAAGGTGTCCAGGTGGTTTAAAAATGAAGGCAATTTCGTCCAAAGAGGTGAAGTCCTCTTTGAAGTGGAAACGGACAGGTCACCAACAAGGTGGAGGCTCCGGCAAATGGGGTTCTATTTCAGATCGTGGTCCCTGAGGGAATGACTGTATCGGTAGGTACTATCCTCGCTCTAATAGCAGAACCGCGAGAGCGACCCGGGCGTATTGAGGGGATCCAGCTTGGCGAGGTTGTGGAGGCGGAACCGAAACTAGCAGAAGCTCCTGAAGTTTCTTTGCCTGAAAAGCCGCCCGAAAAGGAGCTTGTGCTGGCGACTCCGGCAGCATGTCGTCTTGCCAAGGAACTGAACGTGGAGCTGGCGTTAGTCCAGGGTTCCGGATCGGGAGGCCGAGTTACAGAGAGAGACGTGATCAAATACCACAAGGAAGGGCCACCTCCGGCCAAGATTACACCGCTTGCACAAGAGATGTCGAAGCACGCGGGACTTCTTCATGTATCTATGATTACCGGGACTGGAGAAGCGCGTAAGATTACCAAGGAAGATGTGGAACGCGCGATGGAAATGATAAAATTGGAGGAGGAAACAGAACCTGTAAAGAGGATCCCTTTTACGGGCATGCGTAAGACGATTGCAGATAATATCTATGCCAGTCTCCGTAACACAGCCCAGTTGACCGTCTCTTCGGAAGTTGATGTGACTGAAATGGTGCGATTCTGAGACCTCTCTGCGGAGGAGTATAAGAAGGATGAGACGGTGAGGCTTTCTATTAATGGCATCGTTATCCTAGCAACATCCCGGGTCCTGAAGCGTCTCACAATAATGAACTCCACTCTGGTAGGTGATGAAATCCTGCTGTCCGACGCAGTGCACATGGGCATCGCTGTAGCTCTCCTCGAGGGACTCATCGTACCAGTCCTGCGCCACGCAGACAAGAAAGGGCTTCTGGAGATCGCTCGCGAATCCAGGGAAGTAGCTCGGAAGACACGTCAAGGTACCCTGAGTCTGGACGAAGTAACCGGGGGGACCTTTACCGTTACCAATGTGAGCATGTTGGAACTAGATGGATTCACGCCGATATTGAAGCCGCCCGAGACCGGTATACTCGGTATCGGTCGGGTCAAAGAAAAGCCGGTCGTGTACAAGGGAGAAATCGCCATTCGTTCCGTGATGTGTCTGAGCCTGACCTTTTATCACCGGGTAGTAGACGGTGTACCTGCCACGACTTTTCTGGAAACCGTGGCTCGGTACCTGGAACATCCAGTTTTGAGTATGACGTGACGCAATTTCCCAAGAACAAATCGATCCTGAGAGACCTTTCCACAACTACTCTGAGCGATCGTGCAAAGGGTGAAAAGTTTTTCTAGATAGGTCTCTCTGAGTGAGGTGATCAAATGCATGATGTGTTAGTGATTGGTGGTGGACCAGGCGGGTACGCGGCTGCCATACGCGCTGCCCAATTGGGGGAAGGTGGCGTTGATCGAGGCTGCTGAAATGGGTGGTACGTGCGTGAACCGAGGTTGCATCCCGAGCAAAGTGTGGCTGCGGGTTGCATATCTACTCCACTCGATCCGCAAAGGGGATGAATTCGACATCAATACCTCGGTCGGACAGTTGGCCTTTAAAGCCATTGTGGCCAGGAAGAATCGGGTGTCTGCTGATATTCGGATTGGGATGGAATCCCTTTTAGGGAATAACGGAGTGGAATTAGTCAGGGGTCGGGCTGTCTTGAAATCTCCACGTGAGGTCGATGTTGATGGTACCACTTTGGAAGCAGGGAAGATCATTCTCGCCACTGGTAGTTGTCTGAATACACCAGATGTTCCTGATCTGGAAGAGGCTGCTTTAAGCACGGATCATGTGCTTGAAATGATAGACTTGCTTTCTTCTATGCTCGTATGGGGATCCGGACCCATTGAAGTGGAAATGGCTACCTTGTTGAATACTTTTGGTTGTAAGGTAATCCTGGTCTCAGAATCACGGAGGATTCTGCCACGAGAAGACGGTGACACAAGTCAGCGTCTTTCTAAGGTCTTAATGGAACAAGGGGTGGACTTGATTCTAGGTTTCACCCTTAAATCGGTCAGGAAATGAAAGGTTGCATATGAGGCCTTATTATCTGGGAACGGAGAGCGGACCATCGAGGTAGAGATGATTCTCTGGTTTCCTCCCGGAAGCCAAATACGGCCAACATAGGGCGGAACAGGTGGGGATTACGCTGAACAAAGACGGGAACATCGAGGTAAATAAGAGTATGGAGACCAGTGTACCAGGATTGTACGCTCTTGGGGACGCTACGGGCGGATGGATGCTTATCCACGCCTCTTCCTCCATGGGTATCACGGCTGCTGAAAACGCGATGGGCAAAATGAGTACGTTACTCTTCCACTTGGTTCCCCCTGGGATATGGACATTTCCTGAGGTAGGCGCGGTGGGTCTTTCCGAAGATGAAGCGGAAAAACAGGGAATCGATATCGAGATTGGAGACTTTCCTTATTCCATTAACGGGCTGGCCATGGCCCGAGGCGAGGTGGACGGTGCACTAAAGATTGTCTCAGATAGCCGCTACGCCGAAATCCCTGGTGTCCATATCGTGGGAGTTAATGCAACGGAATTGATACCCGGAGCCGTTCTGGCAATCCAGCTCGAAGCTACTGTTCGCGAGTTGTCTCGTAGCATGTGCGTGCACCCTACGTTCTCAGAGGCTGTGGTAGATGCCGCCCAGGAGGCTGAAAACTGGGCCTTATATTTGCCAAGACGCTAATCCTCGATGACGAAATGAAAACGACTTGGTTTCAAGATTTTCGACTAGTGGACATAGGGCGTTTGGCCTATGAGCAAGCCCTCCAAATTCAAGAATCATTAGTTAACAAACGAATTGTGGGATTCTCTCACGACTGTCTGGTAATAGGAGAACATCCCCCTGTGGTGACGATCGGCCGAAGTGGGAGCTTAAAAGATTTGCGAGTATCAAAAGAAGCACTTCAGGAGAAAGGGGTGAATGTATATCACGTTGATAGCGGCGGAATGGCTACGTTTCATGGTCCTGGGCAGCTGGTGGTGTATCCTATTTTAAAGCTCAAGAAGAGAGATTTGCACCTGTATCTTCAGACTGTAACGGATGTCATAGCTGCACTACTTCAGACGTACGGCCTCAATCCAGAATTCAAAAGGGGGAGCCCGGTGTTTGGGTTCTGCCAAGATAGCTAGTATAGGTATTGCCGTCCGAAGATGGGTGACTTACCACGGTATAGCTCTGAACGTGAGTACAGACCCGAAATGCTTCAACTCGGTTATCCCATGCGGGCATCCCAATGAAAAGATCACTTCTGTGGAACGGGAATTGGGTTACGCACCTGATATGACCAAGGTGAAAGAGGACTTCGTTGAGACGTTTTGCAGGTTGTTTGAGTATGCCACGGAAGCCAAGATTCATCAAAGGGCGTTTGAAGGTGAACGCCCCGCCTGGCTTGTTCGACCCGTCCCTTGTCTTGCAGCCATCGATCGAATGGAGGAACGGCTCAGCCAGCTGGAATTGGCCACTGCGTGCCAAAGCGCCCATTGCCCCAATCTGGGCGAATGTTTTGAGCGGGGCACCCCCGCCTTCATGATATTGGGAACTCGTTGCACTAGTGGGTGTCGCTCTTGTGCTGTGGATAAGGGTGTCCCGGATAAAGTGGATCTGGGAGAACCAGAGCGTGTGGCCAGAGCGGCTCAAATGCTTGGTCTCAAACATGTGGTGGTAACTTCCGTGACTCGGGATGACCTCCTGCCGACTTCAAAGGGTCATTGGCGGCTTTGAAAAGGGTATGTAAAGCCCGTCCGGATGTGTTCAATCATAATATAGAGACAGTGGCGGGTCTATACCCCCGGGTCGACTACAGGCAGAATATCGCCTCTCACTGAGAATCTTGAAGTATGCCACCATTCAGGGACTTATCGTCAAATCTGGACTCATGGTGGGACTGGGAGAAACAGAAGAAGACGTCATAGCAACGTTTATTGATCTAAAACGGGCGGGGTGCCACAATTTGACGATAGGACAATGTTTGGCCCCTTCTAAAGACCGTGTTCCAGTGGCTCGATTTATATCCCCGGAGGGGTTTGAAAAGCTGGGGGAAATTGCGCGTTCCATAGGATTCAAACGTGTGGCTGCAGGACCCCTTGTGCGAAGTTCCTATCGAGCCGACGGAATGTTGTAAAACGTAGCTCTTTTAAAGGACTAAGCCGCAAGATATTTAAACTTTCCGATAAAATATTTCACGCCTTGGGGCCGACGAGCGTCCTCTGTCGGCAGTCGTCCGTCATATCGGTGTGCCGTTAGAGCTAAAGGTGTTACGGAACGTTCAATACAGAAACTTTTTTGTAACTCTTCACTTAGTGAACCTTTTCTTTGCATTCCGTCAACAGTTAGGATTCTTTCAACCTTAACTCAGTAGGTGGAGAAAAATGAGTCTCAATAGTGAAAAAATCGTTGAAATTTATACCCTCATGATCAGAATCCGGATGTTTGAGGACAGGGTGCCGGAACTCTTTGTCAAGGGTAAGTTGCCGGGCTTTGTCCCCCTGTATGCCGGTGAGGAGTCGATCGGTGTTGGGGTGGGTGCCCACCTATCGGATCGGGATTACATTACCTCGACCCACCGGCGTCACGGCCACTGCATCGCCAAGGGGGTAGATTTAAACTGAATGATGGCCGAGGTATATGGCAAGGCCACCGGTGCTTGTAAAGGCAAGGGAGGCTCGATGCACATTGCCGATGTAGACAAAGGGATGGTGGGCGCTAATGGGATCGTAGGTGCCGGAGGTCCGCTAACCTGTGGAGCAGGCCTAATCGCCAAGACTCTGGGTATGGATCAGGTGACGGTCTGTTTCTTCGGTGATGGCGGTCCAGAACAGGCCACAATGCACGAGTCAATGAACTTGGCCAACATCTGGAAACTTCCTTTAGTCTTCGTTTGCGAGAATAATGGCTATGCTGAAACCACTCCATGGACCTATCATTACGCTTCCAAGGATATCTCTGATCGCGCCATTGCATATGACATGCCTGGAGTAACGGTAGATGGCACAGACTTTTTCGCCGTCTACGAGGTCGCTGGAGAGGCAATCGCACGGGCACGTAGGGGCGAAGGGCCTTCCCTCAATCGAGTGTCGAGGATTTCGATATTATGGCCACTTTGAGGGTGATGCTATGCTCTACTTTACCGAGGAAGAAACGGCACGCAATCGCGCCCGGGATCCAATCGAAAGCTTCAAAAAGAAGGGGCTGGAACGAGGGCTCCTGTCTGAGGAGAAAATCTCAGAGATTGACGCCAAAAGGGCAGCGACCATCGAAGAAGCAGTCAAGTTCGCAGAGGAAAGCAACTGGCCTGTGTCGGACGAGCTCTTCACCGAGGTCTATGTCAGCTATCCATAGGATGAAGGATGAGAAAGGAGGAAAAACTATGGCTACACGTACCATAACTTTTCGGGAAGCGATTGATTAATGAGGCCGTGCGCCTGGAAATGCGCCGTGATTCCACAGTGATACTCATGGGAGAAGATGTAGCGGGCGGCCAACTTTGCCCCACATGGAAGGCGGAACAAGGAGGCCTGGGGCGGTGTTCTTGGTGTCAGTAAGGGTCTGGCTCCAGAGTTCGGCCGAAATCGCATTCTTGACACCCCCATTAGTGAGTCAGCCTTCATAGGCGCGGCTTCGACTGGTCTACGTCCCATCGCTGAGCTGATGTTCGTGGACTTTTTTGGCGTCTGCCTTGACCAAATCTTTAACCAAGGCGCTAAATTACGCTATATGTTTGGTGGCAAAGCACACGTCCTATGGTCATCCGCACTATGATTGGAGCTGGCTTCCGGGCGGCTGCACAAGACTCTGAATGTTTGTATTCGATCTTCGCCCACATACCGCGACTTAAATCTGTCGTCCTGTCCAGACCTTACGACGCAAAGGGGCTACTCTCGGTCGCCATTCGCCACCGACAATGATCCGGTAGTATTCTTCGAGCATAAACTACTATACGACATCAAAGGCAAGGTACCTGAGGATAACTATATGATTCCATTGGGAAAGGCTGATATTAAGCGTGAGGGTAAGGACGTCACAAAAGCCACGATCGGCCGTATGGTTCATTTCTCGCTGGTGGCATCGAATAGGCCAGCAGAGGATGGAGTGGATGTCGAGGTGGTAAACCTGCGTTCCCTATCGCCTATGAACGAGGATGCCATCCTGACATCTGTCAAGAAGACCCATCGCTTGGTTGTAGTAGGTGAGGACTACCCACGATGCAGTGTCGCAACGGACGTCGTTGCCCTTGTCGCTGATCAGGCCTTTGATTACCTGGATGCACCGTGCAAGATGATTACAGCACCTCACACGCCAGTGCCCTTCAGTCCAGCCCTGGAGGACGTTCACACCCCCGGTGTCGACCCTATTGTCTCAACTGTCAAATCACTTTTGTAGATTAACCAAAGTTGAGCGATTGTCGAGTTTGCCGAAGATGCAAGGCGGTAAGGGCACAGACGTACTAAGGTACTTCAAGCCCTTGCCAAGCCAGTAGATTCGGTAAACCCCGTTAGAAAGGCAAAGAATCAAGCTCTTACCAGGTCAACGAAATAGAATGATAAGTTAGTATCGTGTACCCCTTTACGAAGTGTAGATTTCTAACGGCGTAAAATCGGCAATCCCAAGGGGTTACAAATCTTGATGTCCTTTCAATTCAACAGTTGCTACCGAATGGGCTTGTCTGGCTAGCAGGAATGGGCAATACATGCGTTTGAAATTATATACTTTTTTAATGATATCAAAATTTGTATCAATCAATTTAGGTATTAAACTCGTATTAGTCCTATTGATTTTGACATCCTTTGCTTTGAGTAGTAATAAGGCCAGAGCCTCATGGTTGATCGACGCCAGAAGATTTCATATCTCAATGCACGGACAAACCTCGTGCCAAGCCCGTCACTAAGACATTACCCAGCTATATTTGCATCCGAATCCTAGTGATGTTAACAAGCAGTTGATACACTTCTTTAGTGTAGATCAATGTCTTTCTTGTCATGATAGTGTCCTTGACAACATGGAGCGTGGGCTACATCGCTCCAAGAAGATGGAAGATCTCAATAAATATGAGTACTGTCTGCGCTGTCATAGTCCCCATTATGAATCCGGGATGAGTGAAAATCGGACAGGTCGATTCGATAATACTAGGCCTCATTACGAACAATGTGGAGCCTGTCACGAGGAGCGGTCTCGCTTGCCCTCTCTTTCCCCTGAAGATGAAGGATGTATGAACTGCCATCGTCTTTCTGACCCGGATGATCCGCTGAAACATGAAAAGATCGCCCGTCTTTGCTTCCACTGCCATGGCCAAACAGGGACTGAAGCGCAACATGTGACCGGTGAAATAATTCCTCTGATCAATGAAGAGGAATATGAGTCCACTCCTCGCACAAGTATATCATGCACCATGTGTCATCCCCAGGCCCCGGGATTTATGCACGGTGCTCAAAAGCTCAAAAGCCGGGTGATTGTCGTCAATGCCATTTCCCCCACGACGAAAAGGTGGCCCATGATGCCCATGAAGAGGTTGCCTGTGAAGCATGTCATCTTGAGGATATTCGCCCAGTCAGAGATCCTGAATCAAAGACTGTTATCTGGGTGAGAATCCTCAGAACAGGTATGACATCCAGAACCCATCACATGATTCGCTCTCAGGATGAATGCACCTGTAAGAGATGCCATTTCAAAAGAAATCAGGTTGGGACAGTATCCATGGTCCTTCCGGCAAAGAGCGTCATATGCATGCGCAGTCATGTGGCGACTTTTTCCATGGAGGATACTACCACGATCATTGCCCTGGCCATTTTCCTGGCTGGCTTAGCCATGCTTTTGTTTGTATGTTTTTCAGCCTCGATACCTGGTAAAAGCGACACAAATTCTTTTAACAAGATTCTCAATCTGTTGGGCAAGACGAGCAGGAAAATCTTTTCCTGGAAGATATTCTTGATTAGCAAATCTATAGTCTTCGACGTTCTACTCCAAAGAAGGCTGTACCGTCGGTCTCGGGCGCGCTGGCTCATCCATAGCTTAATTTTTGTCCCCTTTGTCTTTCGATTCTCGTGGTGGATCGTAGCCTTAGCCGCTTCGGTTTGGAAACCGGAATGGCCCGCGATTTGGTTTATGCTGGATAAGAGTCATTCAGCCACAGCTTTTTTATTCGACTTGACAGGGATCATTATTATTACAGGCATACCCTTGGCATGCACTAGGGGAGTCCTTAAAGGGTCCGTACAACTCCGTGGGCTACCAGGCCAGGATCGTCTGGCACTAGGCTTAGTTGCCGGTATCGTGGTAGTTGGTTTTATCTTGGCGGGCACACCTATTGCCATGACAGCATGGCGGGACGAAGCAGAATATGCGGTCGCTGGATATCTGATCAGCATGTTATTCTCAGATTCTAACCTATTAGCTTGACTGAAGTATATGGATACGTATGGTATCTTCATGCAATACTGACGGGAGCATTTATTGCCTATATCCCTTTCAGTCAGCTACTTCATATAGTAATGGCTTAGTAATGGCTCCTGTGGTTTTGGTTATTGAATGCGCTTTATGACCATAAAGGCGGCAGTGGAGGTTCATAAGCGCTCAGTTCGTAGCTGCTCAAGGGGTGAAGCTTTCTCTTTACCCCGCCAGAAAATCATAATCAATCTTCAAAGATGCACCTTTACCTGTATGAATTGAGTAACACTCGGTTAATGACTAGATGGGAGTCGATTTTCTAACGGGTTTGCACTCCGATGTCCCCGACCCTAAAAACTAAAGGTTTCCGCCAAGTCGCTTCAAGAAAAGCTTCACTCCGTGAGAACAGGTACCTCAGTTCTTTATGTGAATAGGTAACGTTGAGGTTATGTCAAAAGTTTTATGAGAAAGAAGACAAGAGTGAAACCACAGAGAAGATAAGATTTAAAGATATGCATAGAGAAAAGAAATAACGCAGGTTTTCCACCGGAAAATCACGGTATCGTTCTACAGATAAAGGTTTTTGGCATTATAAGATGTTCGAGACCCGAATTAAGGAGCCAGAAGTCTGAATTCAGAATAAGTCAACCAGATCAATATATTATCCTATCCTCCGGCTCCTGTATTCTGGGATCTTTTCACCGCACGAACGACGAACAGAGGAGTAGAACATATGGAGATCCAAGGATACAACATGCGAGAAGACCTCTATTACGAAGAACACCATTTTGGGGTCAAAGAGGATGGTGATATTCTGGTGATGGGCATGGATGGTTTTGCCCAGACGGTGGCAGGTGAGATCGTCTATGTGCAACTCCCTCACGAGGGAAAGACACTGAAAGCGGGAAAGAAATTCGCCAAGTTGGAGTCTGGCAAGTGGGTTGGAAAGGTTTTTGCCCTTGTCAATGGGGGGAGTTGGCAGGTGTTAACGAGGAATTGGAGATTAATCCAGCACTTATCAATGATGACTGTTACGGTAAGGGATGGATATACAAGATTAAGCCTAAGGATAAGGCAGAACTGGAGAACCTCATTCATGGGGCCGAAGCGATTGAAAAATGGTTCCTGTTTGATATTGAGAGGTATTCTCCGAAATAAACAATATGTCCAATCAGGATTACTCTGTTAAGCAACTCCTGGAAATAGCGGCTTGTGCGAGCTTTCATCTCTGTGTATACGTCTGTCCAGCAGTCTCCGCTTCCCGAGATGGTACACCTTCAGCAATCTGCCGAATGAGGGGCGTCAAGGAGATCCTGAAGAGCAGGATCGGGCTGTTCAGTAAGATTTTCGCAAAAAAGGGCTACTCTGACGAAGAATGGAGATATCTTAGCAATCGCGTTTTCCGGTGCACCCTTTGTGGCAACTGCGAGGAAGTTTGTCCTGTTGGTATCCGTTTAAAGACGCTTTGGCTCTCTCTCTGCCAAGATCTCGTCCATTCTGAATTCTATCCCGAGAAGATTGACATGATTCAAGAGAACCTAAAACAGACCTATAACGTGTTTGTAGAGGATAATGAAGACCGGGCCGATTGGGTGGATGACATGCCCGATGCCCATGGTCACGGTTATCTCAAGGAGCAAGCTGAAGTGGTCTATTTCACAGGATGCGTGGCTGCTTTTCTTCCACTGGCCCAGAGGATTCCAATTGCCCTTGCCAAGATCTTGGATGTAAGCAGGGTGGGCTTAACGTTGCTGGGGGAGGATGAATGGTGTTGCGGGTTTCCACTCTTGGGAGCAGGCTTGAAAGATATGTTTCATGAGTTCAGAGATCATAACCTTGAGAAGATCCGAGAAAAGGGTGCTAAAAAGATTATATTTGCATGCCCTTCTTGTTTCCTGGTGTGGCGGGAGTACTATCCCCGTGATGTTGAGATCGTCATGCCACTCACTTGTTGGCGGACCAGATCAAAGAAAATCGCCTTCCCCTTAAAGAGCTCACATTGACCGTGACCTATCACGATCCTCGCGATCTGGGTCGAGGTACACGGGTGTTTGATGAGCCAAGAGAAATCATTCGTACTATCCCGGGTGTCAATCTTGTGGAACTTTCCCGGCACAGCGAGAACTGTCAGTGTTGCGGGAGGGGGGGTGGAAACCTAGAGATAGTCGATGCCAAGCTTGCAAAGGATATTGCCAAGCAGAAGATCGAAGAGATCATGGTCACTGGCGCTAAGGCGGTTGTTACTTCCTGCCAACAATGTGTTAGGACTATGACCACCTGCGTGAAAAGAAATAAGATACCCATTGAAGTCATGGACGTTACGGAGCTTGTCCGTCGAGCGCTCAGAAGTTAATAAAGACGGATCTCCTGGAATAAAGGGGAATGTCTGCACATGAAACTTTACAATCTGGGAAAGGTCCCCTGGTACGAATCGCAACTCATATACCATGCCGTGGCGGCTTTAGGAAGGGAGGCACTTTGTCTCGTCCCTCCTGCTACACCTTACGTGTGTATCGGTTTCCACCAGGACGTGGAACAGGAGCTTGACCTCGACTTTTGCAAGGTGAATCACATCCCCGTGTTCTCGCGTGATGTAGGGGGGGCGGTCTACCTGGATAGTGATCAGCTTTTTTTCAGCTCATTCTCTATAGAGATAACATTTCGGTTCCAAAGAGAAAAGAGGCATTTTATCGAAAATTTCTCCTGCCTATCATCAATGTCTATCAGCGAATAGGGATTCCAGCCGAATACAAGGCTATCGATGATGTGATTGTTGGAAGGCGAAAGATATCAGGAACAGGGGTTGGCGAGATCGGCCCTGTACTGTTTTTGTAGGAAGCCTGATCGTAGACTTCAACTACGAAGTGATGTCCAGAATCCTTAAAGTGCCGGACGAAAAATTTCGTGACAGAGTGCGTAAGATGTTTATAAACAATATTTCCAGTATTCGGCGTGAACTCGGAGAGGAGAATGCAAAAAAGTGAGACGACTCAAGCTTGAATGCCCTTTTGGTCGAAGAGTTCGGAAAACTCCTGGGACCAATGCAACAACGAGACAAAGACGAAGCGTTGCAAATCAAAATGGACGAGTTAAAGACCTTGATGATGAATGATTCGTGGCTCTATATTCGAGCAGGGACAAAAATAGTGCACGAGGTCCACAAGGCGCGTGGCGGGCTTATACGGGCAGATTTTGAGGTGAGAGAGGGAAGGTTGGGCAGGGTTTGCCTTTCTGGCGATTTTTTCTATTTTCCAGGGAAAGCCGTTACCAGGCTTGAATCAAGGCTTGAGGGGCGACCTACTGAGGAGGCCCCTACCGTGTTAACACAGTTCTACTCTGAGGAGGGGATCGAAATCCCAGGAATTAAGGTTGATGACTGGATGAAGGTTCTGGACGTTAGAGGCCGCTGAGCCTGATGAGCGAAACCATCATGGATCGATCAAAAAGCTTATAGGAACGAGTAAAAAGGGGTTGTGCAAAGGTCTTGCTTTTTTTCGTAACTAGAATATAAAAGGTCATTGTAAAATAAAGCCATTTGTGTCCGAAGAGGTGGTTCAATACGTTTTGGTATAAGGTAGAAATTATAGAAGATTCATCCTACACCCGAGATTATTTCTGGGTAAAGGAAAGGGATGACTCTTTCATCTTGGGCTGGACCGATTACATTGAGCAGAGTGTAGGCGAAATAATGTATCTAGAACTGATCCCTGTCGGCACCAGATTGAAAAAAGGAGACGAATTCGGATCCGTTGAGACAGCTAAGTGGGTGGGTAAACTTTACACCCCGGTTTCAGGTCGGGTATCGGAGATCAATCAAGAGGTGTTAGTCGATCCGGCCCTGGTTTGTGAGGCCCCTTTTTCCGACGGGTGGTTTATCAAGATCACCGACGTTAACGAAAAAGGTCTTTTTCTGAGCCCCCAGGAATACCTGGGTCATTTACAGAGCCAAGAAGATGTTTAGGTCTAGTGGCTATTCCTGACCTGACTGACGTAAAAACAAGTATAGAGATCATGGCCTCCCCAGATACAGTTCGTCTCAGTTTGGCTGCTGCCATAACCTTAGGTCTTAAAAGTGTTACTGGAATCTTGGAAAGAAGCATCTTCCTCAGAGGAACAAATCATGGAAACCTGGCGTTTATTGGATACTGGCTCACGGAGTGCTGCAGAAAATATGTGCCTGGACGAAGCACTCCTCAAAACCAAGGAGGCGGGTATCATCCCGAATACTCTCCGTTTCATGAAGTTTCGTCCCCACTGTGTGCTTGTAGGATTCCACCAGAGCGTGGAGCAGGAAGTAAGAGATGAATTCTGCCGTCAGGAGGGTATAGAGATCAACCGACGTATCTCAGGAGGTGGCGCCATCTATTTGGGCGAAGAAGAGTTGGGCTGGGAACTGGTGGCCGATAAGGTCAGCATCATGAATAGGTGGGAGATCTCTCATGCCTATAAATTGTTGTGTGAGGCTGGTTGTCAGGGCCTTCAGAAGATTGGCCTCCCATGTTCCTACCGGCCACTGAATGATATCGAAGTGGAAGGTCGTAAGATCTCGGGCGCAGGGGGCGTGGAATCGGGGAGTGCATTTCTTTTCCATGGAAGTATACTGGTCAATTTCGACCTTCGTCTGATGTTGGGCGCCTTGCACATCCCTGTTGAAAAGCTGGTGGACAAAGGGATCGGCTCCTTTAGGGAACGGGTGACCAGCATAGCTTGGGAGCTGGAAAAGGTTCCCCCGGGCGAAAGGATCAAATCATCTATGGCTGAAAGCTTTGCCGAAATGTTTCATGTAAATTTCTCTCCGGGGGGGCTCACCGATTGGGAAACTGAATACATGGAAGAGAATCTTTCGAAATTTCTTTCACCCTCCTGGATTTACAAGATCAAGCGCCCTCTTGAAGAGGAACAGATACTTGAAGCCCAAAAGAAGGCCCCGGGTGGACTCATCCGCGTCTCTTTGTTGGTAAATGAACCACGAAATATCCTCAAGATGGCCTTGATCACAGGGGACTTCTTTGCCTATCCCAAGAATACCATCCTGGATCTGGAAGCCCGGTTGAAAAACCTAAGGTGTGATAGGATCGAGGAAAGTATCATAAACTTTTTTAAAGAGAGGCAGCCCATTATACCCGGTGTCTCGTCAGGAGATCTCGTCTCGGTTTTCCAGGAGGCCTTGGGTAAGTGAGGTCCTGTCTTCCCGGTGGGGCATAGACGAGTGTGCACGCAGGTTCACGGGTCACCTATGACTGATAGACCTTTTCAAAACAGGGATGAGATCGAATCTCAGGACCTACAGGAACTCCTATCCCAAGCCCGCCGGATTTCATGGGATATTCATGGTAAGAAACTTCACTGTTACATACCAGGACAGATGGTTTATATGGGGACAAGGGGACGCTACCCCGTGATCTCTTTAACCGGCAGGGCCTGCAGCTTGAAATGTGACCATTGCGTGGGGAAGATTTTGGAGGGCATGATACCGGTTCACGACGTTGAAGACCTCATGAAGAAGATCCGGGTTCTCGAGGACCAGGGGAATGTAGGGGTACTCCTCAGTGGCGGATCTGACCTTATGGGTCGTTTGCCCTGGGATCGTTTCATCGAGGCTATTGCAAGGATAAAGAAGGAGAGCAAGCTTCGTATCTCGATTCATACTGGCCTGATTGACACCCAAACCGCCCTTGCCCTTGAAGAGGCTGGGGTAGACGAAGCCCTTGTAGACGTTATAGGCTCCAGTGACACGATGCAAAATGTCTGTCACTTGAACCAAGGTCTCACTGCCATAGAAGATACCCTTAATGCCCTGGCGGCCACAAACCTCCGTCTTATCCCCCACATTCTATTAGGGCTCCATTACGGCAAGATTAGAGGGGAGTGGGTGGCGCTTGAGACGGTGAGCAGATACCCTTTATCCTCATTGGTGGTTGTAGTGATCAGACCTTTAAGAGGTACACCTATGGCTCGAATCAAGCCACCTCCTAAGGAGGAAATAGGAAGGTTTTTGGCTGTTGCCCGGTTAGTCATACCACAAACCCCTATGTCTTTGGGATGTGCCAGGCCATTCGGGGTCTATCGAAGGGAAATAGATGCTCTGGCTGTGGAGGCCGGGATTAATCGCGTGGCAATACCTTCGGAAGTAGCCATAAAAAAGGCACGGGAAATGAAATTAAGCATAGAATTTCACTCAACCTGCTGTTCGTTTTGAAAACCTAACCTTTCCTTACTGTTCACGAAGTGAACCCCGTTAGGATTTCACACGGGGGCATTAAACCCGTGTGAAAAAATAGCTACATGCCATTTTGACTCCGCGCCCCAGCACGGGGCTTTTCTAACGGGGTAAAGAAAAAACGTCACCCTGTGAAGACTTACCACTTTTCTTCTTGCCTGGACACCCTGAGAACGATCACCATCAGCGACCCAAAGGAAGCGTACGTTTTCATATGATGGCTTGGCCAATTTATTGTTCAACGCTTAGAATACAGTAAGGAA
>DTYH01000193.1 GCA_012961955.1 Desulfobacterales bacterium
TGATTATGCAACTAACCAAGACCATTACTTATCCACTTCGAACGACCATCATGACTATCAGGCTATTTGATAAATATTTAGTATAACTAAAATCTGGTCTTTTATCAAGTAAACCTCGTAAGAATTTCACACAGGGCATTAAACCCCGCCACCTAAGACCTTCGGTCTCTTACGGGGCCCGCGTGAGAAAAAGGTATAGTATTTCGATTTTAACCCAGTGCTTCCGGCCGTGGTCTTTCCAACAGGGTAAAAGGCTTAACTGAATATTCGAGAATATGAGCTTGACAACTCTTCACAATAATGTAATACGTCTTGTTAATTTAATCGCTTAAGTTTCGCACCTCTATGGATTCCCACCTGCTCGGGAATCACAAATATACTTGGTGCCCATGCCTCCACCGGCCCGATCGCCGATCAGGCATTACGTCGCGAATGATTGTTACACCAAAATTGAGATACGCTTTATCTGGCTAAGTAGTTACAAGATGTGGCTCTTCTCCAAAAGAGTCGATGCGATGAACGGGTTCAAAGGGTCGAGGATTCGAGTGGAATCCTCTCGAGTTTAAAAAGTGCTAAATCAGAGAGAGAAGAAAACAAACCCTCGACCCCTTTTTTTATCAACTGAATGAAGAAGACAAGATATCAACTTTTAACTCTTCAATCTCAGCTCCACGAAGGGTCAGGCATGGATCTCTGTTCAAATATTTATTTAAAAAATTCTCCCAAGGCACATACCAGGGGTCTTGACAAGGCTATTTCTCCAGAAGATACGCTAAAGAATGTCAAATCTGTTCTTAAGCAGACAAAACTAAACCTCGTAAACGAGACCATTCGTATCGATTCCAGGCGGCTGGATATACCGGTCTTTGTTTGCGTAGCCGGCGAGGATTGCAATACTCCTGCCCGAAAATTCATGGGTAAAGGCCACTCGCCGGACCAGGCCGAAGCCAGCGCATTAATGGAACTGATTGAAAGGTTCAGTCACGCAAACTTTCCGCGAGATGGAAGCTATCAGACGGGGAAATACCCCGATATTAAAGGAGACAGTATTCCGCTCGATTATATATTCCTGGTTCCCAATAAAGAGACGGCGATTCCCGAGGAGAATAAGCATCGATTTACTGAACTGCCTTTTTCCTGGGTTCCGGCTTACAGTCTTGTACAGAGAAGGGACTTCTTAATCCCCTACGAGTGGTTTGCAGATATCCAAGGTACAAACGGTCTTTCAGCTGGAAATACCCTTGAGGAGACCATCCTTCAAGGGCTCTGTGAGGTAGTAGAGAGACATGTGTCATCACTGGTCAACTCCAAACAAAAGACTGTCCCGACTATTGATCTATTTACTGTAAAAGATCCTGTTGCAAGGGAATTGATCAGCAAATACCTCATGAACGGAATTAAGTTGATCGTAAAAGACTTCAGCCTGAACACAGGAATTCCCACCCTAGCCGGTATTGCGTTTGATCCGTCCACTTATCCCGATAGTGAAATCGTCTTTTGTGCAGGAACCGCTACCAATCCTGAAAAGGCCTTAATCAGGGTCCTCACTGAAATACAACAGATGGCTGTTGACTATTTTCGCCAAGATTATTACGTTGGGGGTATCTTGCCCAAATTTACAAGGATAGACGAAGCCAGATACCTTCTAAAGCACCACGATATGGTTCCTATCGACTCACTCCCTGATATATCCGCTGATGATATCACGGTTGAAATAGAAAACTGTACAAAGGCCCTGTCCACGATTGGATTTGAACCCCTGGTGGTGAATATCACGCACCCCACCCTTGGCATCCCCAGCGTATTCGTCATTCTTCCTGGAGCTGAGCTCTACGAGAATACAAGCCGTTATCTGAATACCTGCTATTTTCTGGCACGGCGTTTTCAGCACCTCGGTAGATTTCAAACAGCGATTGAGTGGTATCAAAGATCGATCTCTGAACATCCGTCCTCATCGTGCCACTCCTATCTCCAGATCGCCCACTGTTATAAATATTTGGAAAGATACCAGGAAGCTATTGATAATTATAGAATATGCTTTCGTTATGGTCCGGATCGTGCTATGCAGTATGAGATATACGATTCATGGCAAAAGTGCCATCAATTGCTAAAGACCCGAGCTAGGAGGGGCCAAGTCAGAGCGAGTTAATATCTTTGAAATGTTTCCCAGCACGGAGGTTATTCATGGAAAATGTAACACTATTCAGCACTGAAAAACATACTCAGGCCTTAGAGGCCATTACAGGAAAGCCAGAGGAGAAGGTGCTAATCCTTGTTGGCCCTGAAGATAGCGGAAAGACACAGCTTCTAAAATGGCTGGCTGAAGAGATTAGCAGTGATGAGAAACACTTAGTCTTTTATCACGAAATATGTCCCCATGAGCACCCCTCCCATTTCCTCTTCCGATTTTTACTTCACCTATTGAACGGCACAAACTTTGTAAGTTCAAGAATCGGATGGGAAGATATTAAGAAGAAATTCCCCGGAGAAGGCGAATTCCTTAACGTCCTCTTCAATAAGGACATCAGACCATTCAAACATAAATTGCTTGAGGCACTCAAGTACATGGGCTCTTTAGATGATCAGAAGAAGATCGTCTGGATCATTGACCCGCGTCCGAGATTAGAAAGTGAGGAAACCAGTTCGTTTTTCGCAGATGTAAAAGACAAGCTTCCTCCAAACATTAAGGTGGTTATTGGGCAGAGAGACGGGGATGTACTTTCACAACGTCAGGACATCTTCCCCACGATCTTTTTAGGTGAAGTGGACACAGAGAAAAAAGAGGAGTACCTTACAGAATGGAGTAGAGGGTCATTACTCCCCAAGGATATAATGGAAAAGACGATCGAAAATCAGGATTGCATCCTGGGTTTGCAACTGACAACACACCTGTTCGATATGATCGGACAAGACTGTAGCTCCCAGGATGTACCAAAGATGGTTCAAACCTTTTACGAAGAAGCCCAATGGTTAGGGGCTTCTAAGATCCTGGACTGGCTATCCCTTGTTCCGTTCTTTATCCCATCATCTGAACTCAGCGCTATTTCAGAAACTGATGAAAAGGAACTTGATTCATTGATAGACGATCCATTCCTTTCCCCGTTTCTTGAGAGAGATGACAACAGAATACGACTTGGGAACAATAGGCTTGCCTCTCTCTTGAGTAAGGATATGATCGAGAGGGGAAAAGACGTAAATGATTATCTGAAGAAGCATTTCCTTTATCTAATAGACAGTCTTCAGCATGAAAAGGATAGAGATAACGATGAATTAAAGGAAGATTTACTCCGTTGCTCCTATCTGCTACAGGCCATACAGGATAAGGATTTTTTTCTTGCACACTTTAGAGAGCTCTATAAGATAATGGATCGGTACGGGTTTAATGATGGAATTGAGGAAATCCTGAAGAAGGCTATCTCTTTCCAAAAGGAGCTCTCTGGTCCGTTAAAGGATCAGGTTGAGCTCCTAACGCTCCTGGGAAATAGGCAACGCGATCAGGGAGACTTGGACAAAGCCCTCCAGTCCTTTCAGGAAGCACTGGAAATGTCTCGTCAATCAGGGGATTTGGAAGGAGAAGCAGAGCAGTTGAGCAGACAGGGTCGGATCTATTTTTTACACAGAAACTTTGAGAAGGCCTTAGAAAGGCATGGCCAAGCCCTATATTTGTATGAGAATGTATCTAATCGACTCCAGCTGGCCCGGGAATACA